>NZ_VLJQ01000096.1:0-29060 GCF_007829375.1 Nocardioides sp. J9
GTTCGGTCGGGGTGGGGGTGGTCATGCTGGTCACGCGATCTGTCTCCTTCACTTTGTGGAGGATGACTTCATCGGGCCGGGCGGCGGACACAACGGTGAAGAGCCAACGCTTTGATCGCAGCAGGTTCCTATCAAGTCACAGTCGYCCGGTCCGATCCCTCCTCACGGCGCCCTTATGGCTAGGTCACGCGCCCCGGGGACAGGCCGACACGTCCACTTCAAGACAGACCAGAGCCGTCAGTTTCGAGGCAAGTCAGAACCCACCCCGGAGCACTCCCCACATCCTCACCGTTTCGAGGCTCCTCGCTGGCGCTCGTCGCACCTCAACCACCGGGAGTCCGGCGCAGCCAACCCGAGGCTTGCCGCCAGGCGAACTCAGCCACGCACCGGAGCCAACGGCGCGCGCGGCAGCGCGGCGCCCGCGCCGAAGGCGCGTCGAGGGCAAGTGCGGGCCGAGCTTGCGAGTGCCTGCGCGCCGCCCTCGACAGGCGACGCGCTCGCGCCACCAGCCAGCGAGGCGCCCCAGCGCCGAACGTCGGAGCCAGCGGCCCCGGTCCACCCGACTGTGCCCGCCACAGCCCGCCTGACAGGCCCGGAGGTTTCGAGGCTCCTCGCTGGCGCTCGTCGCACCTCAACCACCGGGGGCGCGCACCGACCACCTACGCCCGGCCTGCCGCCAGGCGGAGGCAGGACCTGCGCAAGCCAACCGCGCGCGCGGCAGCGCGGCGCCCGCGCCGAAGGCGCGTCGACGGATGCCCGCGGGCCGAGCTTGCGAGCGCCCGTGCGGCTTCCGTCGACAGGCGACGCGCTCGCGCTAGTCGAGGTAGTCCCGGAGCACCTGGGAGCGGGAGGGGTGGCGCAGCTTCGACATGGTCTTCGACTCGATCTGGCGGATCCGCTCGCGGGTGACGCCGTAGACCTTGCCGATCTCGTCGAGGGTCTTCGGCTGGCCGTCGGTCAGGCCGAAGCGCATGCTGACGACGCCCGCCTCGCGCTCGGAGAGCGTGTCGAGGACGGCGTGCAGCTGCTCCTGCAGCAGCGTGAAGCTGACCGCGTCGGCGGGGACGATCGCCTCGGAGTCCTCGATGAGGTCACCGAACTCCGAGTCCCCGTCCTCGCCGAGCGGGGTGTGCAGAGAAATCGGCTCGCGGCCGTACTTCTGGACCTCGACGACCTTCTCGGGGGTCATGTCGAGCTCCTTGGCGAGCTCCTCCGGGGTGGGCTCGCGGCCCAGGTCCTGGAGCATCTGCCGCTGGACGCGGGCGAGCTTGTTGATGACCTCGACCATGTGCACCGGGATGCGGATGGTGCGGGCCTGGTCGGCCATCGCGCGGGTGATGGCCTGGCGGATCCACCAGGTGGCGTAGGTCGAGAACTTGTAGCCCTTGGTGTAGTCGAACTTCTCGACCGCGCGGATGAGGCCCAGGTTGCCCTCCTGGATCAGGTCCAGGAAGAGCATGCCGCGGCCGGTGTAGCGCTTGGCGAGCGAGACGACGAGGCGCAGGTTGGCCTCGAGCAGGTGGTTCTTCGCGCGGCGGCCGTCCTCGGCGATCCACTCGAGCTCTTCCTGGAGCTTCGGCGAGATCTTGCCGCCCTTCGCGAGCTTCTCCTCGGAGAACAGGCCGGCCTCGATCCGCTTGGCGAGCTCGACCTCCATCTCGGCGTTGAGCAGCGGGACCTTGCCGATCTGCTTGAGGTAGTCCTTGACCGGGTCGGCGGTCGCACCGGCGACCATGACCTGCTGGGCCGGCTCGTCGGTGTCGTCGGCGGCGGAGACCACGAACGACGAGGTGGCCGTGGCCTCCTCCTCGTCCTCCTTGATGGTGGGGTCGGCCGCGACGTCCTTCTCGAACTGCTCGTCGGGGAGGTCCGGCAGCACCTTCTTGCCGTCGGGGCCGACGACGGTCACCTCGGCGAGGTCGACGACCTCGGCCTCCGCGGCCGCCTTCTCGCCGCCCTTGGCCGCCTTGGCGGCCTTGGGGGCCGCCGCCTTCGGCGCCGCGGCCTTCTTGGCCGGCGCCGCCGCCTTCTTCGCCGCGGGGGCTGCGGCCTTCTTGGCCGGCGTCTTCTTCGCGGTGGTGGCGGTGCTCGCGGCCGTCTTGCGGGCGGCGGCGACCGCGCGCTGCTCGGCGGGCGCGCCCAGCTCGACGGAGATCCCGAGTCCGGCGAGGTGGGCCATCAACGACTTCAGGTGGGCCGGGGCGACGTCAGCCGCGGCGAACGCCTGGCGAACCTCCTCGGCGGTCACCTTTCCGGCAGGCGTGCCGCGCTCGACGAGCGCGACGATGGACGGGTGGGTGAGCACGGCGGGCGGGACCGAACGGTTCGAGGACACGAACACCTCTCGATACTGGCGGGTCTAGGGCGCGGCGAGGCCCGGAGGCGTCAAGACCGCAGATCTCATTCTGCCACGGGGTCCGAAGCCCTTCGGCATCCGGGCACTCCCCGGGTGCGTCAGGCCTTCGCGGCGGCCTTCTTCATCTTCTTGTAGTCGCGCACCTTCTGCAGCGAGTCACGGTCGACGACGTCGGCGACGGAGCGGTAGCCCTCGAGCGCGTAGTCACCGGCGGCCTTCTCCCAGCCGTCGGGCCGGACGCCGAGCTGCTTGGCGACGAGGGCGACGAAGATCTTCGCCTTCTGGGCACCGAAGCCCGGCAGGGCCTGGAGCCGCTTGGCGAGGTCCTTGCCGTCGGTGGCCTCGGTCCAGATCCGGGAGGCGTCGCCGTCGTACTCGTCGACGACGATGCGGGCGAGCTCCTGCAGGCGGGCCGCCATCGAGCCCGGGAACCGGTGGATCGCCGGCGGCACGCTGCAGAGCTCCTTGAACTCCTCGGGGTCGGCGCCCGCGATCGCGGCCGGGTCGAAGCCGCCCAGCCGACTGACCACCTTCTGCGGACCCATGAAGGCGTGCTCCATCGGGTACTGCTGGTCCAGCATCATCCCGGCGAGCAGGGCGAAGGGGTTGGTCGTCAGCAGCTCGTCGGCAGCCGGGTCGTCGGTGATGTGGATGGCCATGGGGCCATCCTGCCGCAGCCGTTCAGGCGGTCGACCCGGCGATCCCGCCCGGGGCGCGGTCGGGCACGTCAGGCCGTCCAGTCGAGCAGGATGCCGCCGGCGGTGATGGCGACGAACCACCACGCCCACGAGACGATGCCGAGGGCGAGCACGCGCCGGGGGTGCGGCTTCCACCAGGCGAAGCAGAGCACGAACATCGCCAGCCAGGTCAGCAGCAGGACGACGACCGCCCAGACCGGGGCGAGCAGGCCGGAGAACCCGTAGAGGAAGAGTGACGACAGGACGAGCACCAGGCCGATGAACGGCAGGGGCGAGATCTGCTCGCCGGTGGCAGGGTCGATGGCGACCGGGCGGACCCGGCGTCGGCGACGGAGCAACTACCGCTCCCCTGCGTCGTCGTTCCAGTCCGGGTCCTCGTCCCAGGCCTGGGTGCGCTCGGCCGCCTTCTCGAGGGCCCGCGCCGCCTCCGCGTGGCTCGGGTAGGGACCGAGGCGGTCCTTGTTGGGGCACCCGTCGACGCCCTCGACGGCGTGGTGCTTGAGGCAGAACCAGAACTCGCCTTCATTCGCCATGGCCCGAAACCTACTCCCCCGTGGCCGGCACGTCGCGTCGCGCAACACCCGCGTCACCCACCACGGCTAGTGTCACGACATGAGCACGATGTTCGAGGGCTACGGGACCAGCGGGCCGGCCTACGACGAGATGTTCGACGGCGACCAGCTGCGCCCGCCGTACCTGCGCATGCGCGACTCGCTCGACAAGATGAGCACCCCCGAGCTGATCAGCCGGGTGGAGGCGCTGCAGGCCAGCTACCTCGACCAGGGCATCACCTTCGACATCGGCGGCGAGGAACGGGCGATGCCGCTCGACATCCTGCCGCGGGTCATCGAGATGGACACCTGGACCACGATCGAGAAGGGGCTCCAGCAGCGGGTGAAGGCGCTGGAGATGCTCCTCGCCGACGTGTACGACGCCGGCCGGGTCTTCGAGGACGGCGTGCTCCCCCGCCAGGTGATCACCACCAGCTCGCACTTCCACCGGCAGGCCTCGACGATCCGCCCCGCCAACGGCGTGCGGGTGCACGTGTCGGGCATCGACCTGATCCGCGACAACAACGGCGAGTTCCGAGTGCTCGAGGACAACGTGCGGATCCCGTCCGGGGTGTCGTACGTGATGACCAGCCGGCGCGCGATCTCGGCGGCGCTGCCCGAGGCCATCGCCCAGCACCGGATCCGGCCGGTGGCCAGCTACCCGCAGCGTCTGCTGGCTGCGCTGCGGGCGGCCGCCCCCGCCGGCGTCACCGACCCGACGGTCGTGGTGCTCACCCCGGGCGTCTACAACGGCGCCTACTTCGAGCACACCCTGCTGGCGCGCACGATGGGCGTCGAGCTCGTCGAGGGCCGCGACCTGGTCTGCCGTCGCGGCGAGGTGATGATGCGCACGACGAAGGGGCTGGCCCCGGTGCACGTGATCTACCGCCGCGTCGACGACGACTTCCTCGACCCGGTGCACTTCCGCGCGGACTCGATGCTCGGCTGCCCGGGGCTGATCGACGCGGCGCGGGCCGGCAACGTCACGATCGCGAACGCGGTCGGCAACGGCGTGGCCGACGACAAGCTCGTCTACACCTACATGCCCGACATCATCCGCTACTACCTCGGCGAGGACCCGGTGATCCGCAACGTCGACACCTGGCGCTGCGGGGAGCCGGAGGCGCGCGAGGAGGTGCTCGACCGGCTCGACGAGCTCGTCCTGAAGCCGGTGGACGGATCGGGCGGCAAGGGCATCGTGATCGGCCCGCGCGCCACCCGCGAGGAGCTCGACGAGCTGCGCGGCAAGGTCCTGGCGGACCCGCGGTCGTGGATCGCGCAGCCGGTGGTGCAGCTGTCCACGGTGCCGACCTTCGTGGACGGCGAGCTCGGCCCCCGCCACGTCGACCTGCGCCCGTTCGCGGTCAACGACGGCAACCGGGTGTGGGTGCTGCCGGGTGGGCTGACCCGGGTCGCACTCGGCAAAGGCGAGCTGATCGTGAACTCCTCGCGCGGCGGCGGCACCAAGGACACCTGGGTGCTGGCCGGGCCGGCCGCGGAGCAACGGCAGCACCAGGGCCAGCAAGGCCACGACCAGGGCCAGCACCAGGCCCAGCAGACCGGCACGGAGGCGTCGTGATGCTGAGCCGGATCGCCGAGTCGCTGTTCTGGATCGGGCGCTACATCGAGCGCGCCGACGACACCGCGCGGATCCTCGACGTGCAGACCCAGCTGCTGCTGGAGGACGCCACGGTCGACGAGGCGCAGACCTGCCGCGACCTGCTGTCGTGCATGGGCATCGAGGACGAGCAGGCCGCTGCCGCGGGCGTCGACCTGTACGGCGACGTGACCATCGACCAGGTGCTGCGGCTGCTGGCCTACGACACCGGGTCGCCGAGCTCGATCGCCGCCATCATCGGCTTCGCCCGCGAGGCCGCGCGCGGCGCCCGGGAGACGCTGACCGTGCCCCTGTGGGAGGTCATCAACACGACCTGGCGCCCGATCCCGTCGGGACACTTCCAGACCCTGCGCCCGCCCTACGTGTTCAGCTGGGTGCGCGAGCGGGCCGCACTGATCAACGGCACCGCGGACGCCACGATGACCCGCGACGAGGGCTGGCAGTTCATCGTGCTCGGCCGCAGCATCGAGCGCGCCGACATGTCCTCCCGGCTCGTCGCCACGACCGCGCTGTCCAGCGGCACCGGGCAGTGGACCTCGGCGCTGCGCGCGTCCGGCGCCTACGACGCCTTCCTCCGCACCTACCGCGGGATCGAGACCGACCGTGCCGCCGCGGAGTTCCTGCTGTTGGACCGCCTCTTCCCGCGCTCGGTCGTGTTCGCGCTCGACCGCGCCGAGCAGGCACTCACCAACCTCTCCGGCGACCCGCGCCGGGCGGGCTTCCAGGACGAGGCGCAGCGGCTGATCGGCCGGATGCGCGCAGAGCTGGAGTACCGCTCGCTCTCCGACCTCGTCGAGACGCTGCCCGACGAGATGGAGCGGCTGCAACGCACCTGCGCCGCGGCGACCGACGCGATCGGGCGGCGCTACTTCGCCGGGGCCGAGGCCCTCGCCTGGAAGGGGGTCGGCTGACCATGAGCATGCAGCTGCGGATCGTGCACCGCTCGGAGTACGTCTACGACGGACCCGCCATGGCGTCGTACAACCAGGCGCGGATGGCGCCGGCGATCACGCCGGAGCAGATCGTCGTGCACCACCGGCTCGACATCAGCCCGACGCCGTGGACCCACACCTACACCGACTACTTCGGCACGGCGGTCACCGTCTTCGAGGTGGTGGACCCACACGAGCTGATGACCGTGACGGCGAGCTCGACGGTGCAGGTCAGCCGCGACGGCGCCACGCCGGAGCCGTCGGCCGGGTGGGAGGCCTACGTGGCGCGCGAGGTCAGCGACCGGTGGACGGAGTACCTCGTCCTGCCCGACCTGGTCGCCCCGCCTGTCGAGCTGGCGACCTCGGTCGAGGAGGTCGGCGCCCGGTCGGCGCTGCCCGGGGAGGCTGCGCTGGCGGTGTGCCGGCTGGCCGGCGAGCAGGCCGGGGCCTGCCAGGAGGTGGTGCACCTGGCCATCGGCGGGCTGCGCAGCCTCGGCATCCCCGCGCGCTACGTCTCCGGCTACGTCCACCCCGGCGACGCCCCGGTCGTCGGCGAGACCGTCGCCAGCGAGTCGCGGGCGTGGCTGGAGTGGTGGGACGACGGCTGGCGCGGGTGGGACCCGACCGCTGACCGCGCCCCGGACGACCGCTACGTCGCCATCGGCCACGGCCGCGACTACACCGACGTCCCGCCCCTGCGCGGGATTTACGCCGGCGCGCAGACCGCCAACCTCACGGTCGACGTGGAGGTCACCCGCCTGGCGTGATCTGGCCGGCCAGCCGCTCGACCCGCAGCACGTCGTACTCGTGCTCGGGGTCGCCGGTCATGGCAGCGGCGAGGCGCAGGTGAGGCAGGGCCTCGGCGTAGCGGGACTGGCGCTCGAGCGCGCGGCCGAGGGCGTGCCGCGACCAGGCGTCCGAGGGGTCCTCGGCGACCAGCTCGACGAGCTCGTCGTGCGCCTTCTGCAGCTGGGCGCGCATCAGGTAGGCCCACACCCGCAGTGAGCGGAGGCCGCGGTTGGTCGGCTCCTCCTCCAGCGCGGGCTCGATGACCTCGAGCGCCTCCCTGGGCGCACGCCGGCCGAGCAGGTCGTGGGCGGTGCGGTACGCCGTCTCGTGGCGGGAGGTGGCGCCCGGGAAGACGATCGCGGGCGCCTGGATGCGGACCTCGGGCTGCGTCGTCTCTTCCATGCCAGCCTCAACTGTCCGCGCGCGGCGGTTGTTCCCTAGAGTGACCTGCGGACGGGCTGGCCGGGCGACCGCGTGACCCATCGCCGCGAGGCGTCGGGTCCCGAGGAAAGTCCGGGCTCCACAGAGCAGGGTGGTGGGTAACACCCACCCGGGGTGACCCGCGGGACAGTGCCACAGAGAACAGACCGCCTCGCCCCTCGGGGCGCGGCAAGGGTGAAACGGTGGAGTAAGAGCCCACCAGTGCACCGGGTGACCGGTACAGCTCGGCAAACCCCACCCGGAGCAAGACCAGACAGCACACGCAGGCTCCGGCCGGAAGGGCTGCTCGCCCGAGTGTGCGGGTAGGTCGCTCGAGGCTGTCGGCAACGGCAGCCCCAGATGGATGGTCGCCCCCTGGCAACAGGGACAGAACCCGGCTTACAGGCCAGCCCGTCCCACCTCGACCCGGCCCGTCGCGGCAGGCTCGCCGGTGCGCACGGTCAGCGCAGGGTGATCCAGAGGCCCAGCGCGGTCGTCGCCGGGGCGACCAGCAGCCACACGGTCAGCGGCGTGCGCCGGTGGATGGCACGGGCAGCCACGACGGCGATCGCCATGAACGCACCCGCGATGACGTTGAGCCCGATCCGTGCCGCCTGCGCGGTCTCGGCGGCCTCCATCGCGGCGAGGACGACGCCGGCGGCCAGGTGGGCTGCGGTGAAGACGACCAGCGTGGACATGACGTAGCGCTGGACCTGGGTGAGCGAGCGGTCGTTGACCGGACGCACCGGGTTCGCCGGGTCCATCAGGTGGCGGCGGCGGGGGCGGCTGGCGACTTCTGTCATGGCAAGCTCCTTGGTCACTGTCCAAAGTAGTTGGTGCCCCAACTATTGGTAGACTAACGTCATGACGCGCCCGGTTCATCCCCGTAGGGACAGCAGGCAGGGTGATCTGCCCGACAACCCGCTCGCCTTGGACCAGCAGGTCTGCTTCGCACTGGCGATCGCCTCCCGGAGCGTGGTCGCGCTCTACCGGCCCTTCCTGGAGCCGCTCGGCCTCACCCACCCGCAGTACCTGGTGATGCTGGCGCTCTGGGAGGAGCAGCCGCGCCGGGTCTCCGAGCTCTCGCGCCTCCTCGAGCTCGACCCGGGCACGCTCTCCCCCTTGCTCAAGCGCCTCGAGGCGGCCGGCTACGTCCGGCGGGAGCGCGACCCCAGGGACGAGCGCGCCCTCGCCGTGGTCCTCACCGACCAGGGCCGCGCGCTCCGCACGAAAGCGGAGTCGATACCCGCCGGCATCGTCGAGCGGCTGGGGCTGCCGGTCGAGGACCTGATGGACCTGCACGACCGGCTCACCACCGTCATCGCCGCCGCGAAGGGCTGAGTCCGCCGCGCCCGAGCCGGAAAATGCTTCACGAGTAAAGCACCTGTTAACCTTCTTGGATGTCCGCCCGTCCTCCTGCCAGCCCGTCGGCGGCCCGCGTCCCTGCGACGCTGAGCGTCGCGCCCGTCCTCCGGGTGGCGCGGCTGCCCCACCACCCGTGGCACAAGCCGGCGCTGAGCGTGCTCGTCGCCGGCCTGGTCCCGGCCCTGGTGCTGGCCGCGTTCGACCGGCTCGACCTGACCGCCTGCGCGCTGTCCGGGTCGCTGGTGGCGGTCTACTGCCACGCGGTGCCCTACCGGCGGCGGGCGCTGCTGCACCTGCGCCTGGTCGCGGCCTGGACCGCGGGCGTGGCGGTGAGCCTGGCGGCTGCCGCGTCGACCACGTCGGTGGTGGCGCACATCGTCGTGGTCGCGGTGCTCGCTGCCGTCACCAAGGTCGTGGGCGAGGCGTCGACCGTCGGTCCACCCGGTCCCATGCTCCCGATCTTCGTCTTCTCCGGCCTCACCTTCTCCCCCGAGCAGTGGGGCCAGGTGCCCGGCCACCTGGGGCTCGCGGCGGGCTCGGCCCTGGTGGGCTGGCTGGTGGTCATGGCTCCGGGCGTGGTGCGCCCCTACGGCCCGGAACGACGCGCGGTCGCCGTCGCGCTGGACGCGGCGGCGGCGTACGTCGACGCGCCGGATGCAGCCACCCGCGGAGCCCTCGTCACCGCGGTGCGCGACGCCGCGCACTGCCTCGCCGCTCCCGGGGCGCACCACCCGATCCGCCGCGCGCTGGCCGCCCACCTCGCGGCCGCCGAGCGGGTCCTCGTCGACCCGGCCGCGGTGGCGGCGGAGCGCCTGCGTGCCGACGCGGTGCTCATCAAGGGCCGCAACGGCGAGCTCCCGCCGCCGGCAGTGCCGACCGCACCGCCCCACGTCCCGGCGGTCACGCGGCCGGTGGCGCCGACCTTCGCGACCCGCCACCCGGTCCTGGCCGCACTCCGGCCGGGCTCGCGCTACACGCCGTACCTCCTGCGCGTGCTCGTCGGTTGCCTCGCCGCCGCGAGCCTGTCCCACCTGCTCGGCGTGGGCCGGCCCTACTGGGCCGTGGTCACCGCGGCGGCGATCATGCTGCCCGACCGGACCCTCACCTGGCAGCGGGCTCCCGCACGGGCGGGCGGCACCGCGCTCGGGGTGCTGCTGTTCGTCGCGCTGGCCCCGCTCGCCCACCGCGACCCGCTGGTCATGGTCGCGCTGGTGCTCACCCTCAACGCCGTCGTCGAGCTCGTGATCCCCCGCAGCTACCTCCTGGGCCAGGTGCTGGTGACGCCGATGGCGCTGCTGATCACGGAGTTCGGCCACGTGCACCCGGCCGGCGAGCTGGTGTCCGACCGGCTGCTCGACACCCTGCTCGGCGTGGCGCTCGGGCTGGTCGCGGCCGTCATCGTGCCGAACCCGCACCTCCACCGCCGGGTCGTCCACCACGTCGGCGCCCTCGAGGACGCCGCCGCCCTGGCGCTGGCCGCCGGTCCCGGGTCGTCACCCGGGCAGGCCGCGCGCCTGCGCCGGCACATCTACGACGAGCACGCCGCCCTCCGGCAGGCCGCGCTGCACGCGAGCGGCGAGTGGTGGTCCCGCCGCCACGACGAGGCCGCCGCCACGGCCGCGACCGAGCGCGCCCACGAGGCGCTGGTCGCGCTGCGGCAGGATGCGTCGCGATGACCGACAGCGCTCCCCCGCCGGCCCGTCCGGGTGCCACGTCCCGCAACGACGCGGTCGCCCGCGCCCTCGCCCAGTGGCAGGCGGTCGCCCCCGAGCTGGACCTGGGACCGATCGAGGTCATCGGCCGGGTCAACCGGATCGCGACCCTGCTGGCCGCGACCGACCAGCACCTCGACGGCGCCGGCCTCACCCGCGCCGAGTTCGACCTGCTCGGACTGCTCCGCCGGTCCGGGCGCGAGATGTCCCCGACCGAGATCGCGCGCGAGACCTTCGCCTCCGGCGCCGCGATCACGAAGCGGGTCAAGGCCCTGCAGGAGCGCGGCCTCGTCGAGCGCCGCGTCGACGACCGCGACCGCCGCATCGTGCGGATCAGCCTCACCGACGCCGGTGCCCGGCTCCACGCCGACTACCTCCCGGTCCAGCTCGACGCAGACAGGGAGCTGCTCACCGACCTGGCCCCTGAGGACGCCGCGCGGCTCGCCGACCTGCTGTCGGCACTGCTCGTCCAGCTCGAGGGGCGCGCCGGCCCCACCCGCTGAGCGTCGTACGACGGCCCTCCGGTCAGCTGGCCGCCGAGGCTCCGGCGTCGAGGCTGATGTCGACCATGAGCTCGTCGGCGATCGCCTCGAGCAGGGTGCGGACGGTGTCTGCGGCCGCGCCGGGCGGGGCAGCGAGGACGGCCTTCGCCTCGAAGAGGTGGCCACCGGCCATCGGTGCCTCGCGGACGTCGGTCTCGAGCTCCTCGATGCTGACCTGCTGGGCCGCGAGGGCCGACGAGATCTCGGCGACGATGCCCGGCCGGTCGGCGCCGAGCAGCTCGAGGGTCCAGCGGACGGTGGCGCCTGCGTCCTCGACGGCGTCGGTGCGCTCGAAGGTGACGTGCAGGCCCACCGAGTCGAGGGCGGCGAGGTCGGCGAGGAGGGCGTCGGCGGCCGCGTCCGGCACGTCGATCAGGAGGATCCCGGCGAACTTGCCGCCCAGCCGCGCCATCTGGCTGCGGTTCCAGCTGGCGCCGTGGGCACGGATCGGGCCGGAGAGGTCGGAGACCAGGCCCGCGCGGTCGTCGCCGATGCAGGTGAGGGTGAAAGTCGCCATGGGTGCAGGCTAGGAGAGCCGCCCGCACCCTGTCGCCCGCCGGGCCGGGTGGTGCCGGAGAATGGCGGCATGCCTCCGCACGACGACCCCCGCTACGGCCGGCCCTCCCGGTGGCCGGCGCTCGCCGTCGGCCTGCCGATCGCGGTGTTCATGACGCTGGCGGGCGCCTACCTGACGCTGGTGTCGTGGGGTGTCATCGGCGACGAGCAGTCCAAGGGCCTCAGCATCCTCGGCCCGCTGGTCGCGGGCATCGGGGTGGCGCTCGGCTTCGTCTGCCTGCGCCCGCGCCAGTAGCCGCTCTCCCCCCGGCCGGCACTCAGGGCGTGGCGGGACCCGAGGCGCTGCCTCCGTGCTCGGCCAGCCACCGCGCGGCACGGGTCCGCGACGCCCGCGCGAGCCAGGCCTCCTGCACGACCTCGGCCAGCTCGTCGTGGTCCAGCTCTCCGACCCGGCTGCCCCGGACGAGGACGGACGGGTGGCCGTCGAAGTGCGGCGTGGTGAAGAACGGCGTCGACGGGTCCTGCACGAGGGCTTCCTTCTCACCCAGGTCCGCGACCCACAGGACGATCACGTCGTCGTACCGCTCGCCCGTGCCCGGGTCGAACGCGTCCGGGCGTGGGTTGCGGAAGAAGACGAAGGACCTGCCGCCCACCTGGTAGACCGGGCGTCCCCTGGTGCCCTCGACGACCGCGACGTGCGGCATCGCGAGCGCGAGCCGGTGCACGTCGTCGACTGTCGCCGGCCGTGCCTTCCTCCTGGCCATCCCGCCAGCGTAGGCCGGTGCGCTCGGGGCCGGACCGTAGGCTCGGGGCGAACCGGTCACCGATGGCAGCCCGAGGAGGCGTCGTGTCCCGAACCGCTCGCTACCGGACGATCCTGCCCCGCTCCAGCCGTGCCGCCGTCGGCGCGACGGTCGCGACCGGGTTGCTGGGCGGCATCGCCGCCGCGCCCGACCGCGCGCGCCGGCTGCTGCGTCGCCGGTTCCCGACCGTGGCGGTCACGGGGATGACCGGTGTCGGCAAGAGCCAGCTCGCGGACCGGCTCGCGCGGCGCAGCACCGACAGCAGCGCGGCCGACGTCGGCTCGGCAGTGATGGAGCGTCGGACCCACCGCTCGCGCCGGCTCTCCGGGTTCCGGTTCCTCGTCGTGCCCGGCGACAACGCCGCCACCCGCCTGGGCGCGCTCGACGAGGTCTTCCACGACGAGCCGGTCGACGGCGTCATCCACGTCGTCGCCAACGGCTACGCCACGCCGCGGCGCCCCGCCGGCACGACGGGGACGGCGGACGCGTCCCGGGACGAGCAGCTGGCCGCCGAGCTCGAGGACTGGACGATCACCGCGCACCGGATCGCATCGATGGCGGTGCGCCGGGACAAGCCCGTGTGGCTGGTGATCGCGGTGACCAAGGCCGACCTCTTCCCCGACCAGCTCGACGAGGTCGTCCGCTACTACTCCCCCGGCAGCGGCAGCCCGTTCGGCGACAAGGTGGACGAGCTGCGCGCCCTCGCGGGCGGCGCTCGGCTGTCGGTCGACGTGCTCCCGGTGTCGAGCCAGGGCGGCGAGAAGGGTTCGGCGCTGCCGCCGAAGCAGGCCGACGCACTGGTCGACGCGCTCGCGAAGCGGCTCGCCCAGCTCAGCGGCCACGTCTGAGCTTTGCCCGCACCTGCGGCGGTTTCCTAGACTGGGGCCACGGCCGGAAGGCGGCCGCCGGACGAGGGAGCCGTACCCGGAGCGCGACAAGACGGCCACGAAGGATGTGGCTGTGATGGCCTGGTTCGTCCTGGTCCTGTCGGGCGGTCTCGAGGCAGCGTGGGCGACCGCGCTCTCCCGCTCCGAGGGGTTCACCCGCCTCGGTCCGTCGGTGGTGTTCGCCGTGACCGTGGTCGCGAGCATGCTCGGCCTCGGCTACGCGATGCGCACCCTGCCCGTCGGCACCGCCTACGCGGTGTGGGTCGGCATCGGCGCCGCGCTGACGGTCGCGGTCGCGATGGCCTCAGGCGAGGAGCCGGTCAGCGTCGTGCGGATCCTGCTGATCCTCGGCCTGGTCGGTTGCGTCGTCGGCCTCAAGGTCGTCCACTGACCGTGACGGCCCCAGCGGCCACGACGCGAGGACGCGGCAGTCGCCCTCGGCGTAGTGGTGCAGCTCGAGCCGGTCGGCCCGGCAGCGCACGGGCAGCAGGCCGGCCAGGTCGGCCCGCACCGACTCGACGGTGACGCCGGCGGCGGTGTGGTCCAGCGTCAGGTGCGGTACGACGTCCGCGAACTCGCCCGCATACGGCGGGCACTGCGGGAACAGCTCCCACAGCCGGCCGGTCAGCGACGAGAACGGGCCGGCCGGCTCCGGCAGCAGGTGGATGACCCCGTCCGGGAACGCCGCCACCTCGGTGAGCTCGAAGTCGAACGCCGGGACCGACGCCGCGGCCTCGGCGAGCACCGCGAGGTCGGCCGCAGCGGGGTCCGGCAGGAACGGCGCCAGCGCCGTGACGTGGGCGTGGGTGAACGCCGGGTCGCGGGAGACCCACCCCGGCTCGTAGTGCTCCCACCGTGCCCGCACGTACGGCTCGAGGGCCGGGACGGGGACGAGCAGGACGGTGTGGGCCACGGCCGGACCCTACCTGCCTGCCTACCTGTCAGCCGGGGTCGAGGATCCGGCGCAGGAACTGCCGGGCCCGCTCGGTGCGGGGCGCCTCGAGCACCTCGCCGGGCGGCCCCGCCTCGACGATCCGGCCGCCGTCGAGGAAGAGCGCCTGGTCGGCGACCTTGCGGGCGAAGTGGATCTCGTGGGTGACGATGACGGTGGTCCAGCCCTGCTCGGCGAGGTCGCGGACCACCGCGAGCACCTCGCCGACGAGCTCGGGGTCCAGCGCGGAGGTCGGCTCGTCGAAGAGCACGACCTCCGGCTTCAGCGCCAGCGCGCGGGCGATGCCCACGCGCTGCTGCTGCCCGCCGGAGAGCTGGAACGGGTAGGCGTCCTCGCGCTGGGCGAGCCCGACCTGCTCGAGCAGCACCCGCGCCTCGGCGACGACCTCCTCCTTCGGCCGGCGCTGGGCGACGACCGGGCCCTCGATGAGGTTCTCCAGCACGGTGCGGTGCGGGAAGAGGTTGTGGGTCTGGAACACGAAGCCGCTCTGCGCCCGCAGCCGGGCCACCTCGCGCTGCCCGGCCTTGCCGTCGGGCAGGCGGGAGAAGTCGACCTCGACGTCGCCGATGCCGACCACGCCCTCGTCGGGGCGCTCGAGCACGGCGAGCGAGCGCAGCACGGTGGTCTTCCCGGAGCCGGACGGCCCGAGCAGCACCGTGGAGGTGCCGCGGGCGGCCGTGAAGTCGACGCCCCTCAGCACGGCGTTGTCGCCGAAGGACTTCGCGAGGCCACGGACCCGGATCTCGGGCGTGGTCGTGCCGTTCGTCGTACCCACGTCGGTCTCGCTCACTTCGCCACGTACCTGTCGAGTCGGGCCTCGAGCCGGGTCTGGCCGGCCGAGAGCAGGGTGCAGATGATCCAGTAGTAGAGGCCTGCGTACGCGTAGAGCAGCAGGAACTCGTTGGTGCGCCCGGCCGCCTCCTGGGCCACGCGGGTGATGTCGGACAGCAGCAGGGGCGCCACCAGCGAGGTGTCCTTGAGCAGCGAGAGCAGCGTGTTCGACAGTGGCGGTACGGCGGTGCGCAGGGCCTGCGGGAACACGATGCGCCGCAGGGTCTGCCGGTAGTCCAGCCCGATGGTCTGCGCCGCCTCGAACTGGCCCTTCGGCACGGCGAGGATCGCGGAACGGACGATCTCGGCGGCGTATCCGGCGACGTTGAGGCCGAAGGCCAGCGCTGCCGCGACGAAGCCGTCGAGCCGGATCCCGACCTGCGGCAGTCCGTAGAAGACGATGAACAGCTGCAGCAGCAGCGGGGTGCCGCGGATCGCGGAGATGAACGCCCGCGCTGCCCCGGCGAGGATCCGGCTGCTGGAGATGCGCGCCAGCGCGACGAGGACCGCGAGGGTGAGACCGCCCGCGAAGGCCACGACAGTCAGCGGGACGGTGATCCGCAACAGGCCCTTGATCATCGGCCAGGACTCGTCCCGGACGATGTCCCAGTTCGACGAGCGGGCCCGTGCGCCGCTGACGTCGACGTCACCGCCGCCGCCCTCGACGGAGACGTCGGCCTTGAAGTACTTCTCGGAGATCTCGGCCAGCGTGCCGTCGGCGGACAGCTCGGCGAGGGCCTGGTTGGCAGCGGTGAGCAGTTCGGTGTCGTCCTGGCGGAAGGTGAGCACCTGCTCGGTGGACTCGCCCTCGGCGACGCCGGCGATCTTCACCTCCTCCGACCCGGTCTGGGCGAGGTAGTCGAGCACGGCGATGTTGTCGTTGACGATGGCGTCGACGCGGCCCTGCGCGAGCAGCGCGACCGCCTGCGCGAAGCCCTCGACGGTCTCGACCCTCGCGCCGGCGTCACGCGCGACCTGGGCCCAGTTGCTCGTGGCCGACTGCGCGGTCGTGCGGCCGGCGAGGTCCTCGAGCGTGGTGATGGCGTCCTCGTCCGCACGGGTGACGATCACGCCCTCGGAGTAGGTGTAGGGGTCCGAGAGCCCGTAGTCGGCGGCGCGCTCCTCGTTCCACGAGACCTGGTTGGCGATGACGTCGATCCGTCCGGCGTCGAGGGCCGGGAAGATCGCGTCCCACTGCGTCTCGACGAACTCCAGCTCCCACCCGGCGCGCTCCGCGACCGCCTTCACGACGTCGATGTCGTAGCCGGTGACCTCGGCAGAGCCTGCCTCGTGGAAGGAGAACGGCGGGTAGGTGCCCTCGGTGCCGACGCGGACCACCCGGCGTTCGCCGGCGGCACCACCATCGCCGTCGCCGTCGGCGTGCGCAGGGCCGCTGGCTGCCAGCAGGAGGCACCCCAGCACCCCTGCGAGGACTGCCACGATCCGCGCGATCCCACCGAGTCCTGCCGCGCGTCGGGCGGGCCGCAGCTGTCGTCGCAGCTGTCGTCGCGGCTGTCGTCGTCGCATGTCGTCTCCTCACGCCCGGGCGCGGTGCGGCCCCGACGCCGACAGCGAACCACCCGAGATGGCGCGAGGATAGTCGACCAACTCGACTGCCCCACTTCAGTTCGGCTGGGACGTGGCCCGGGACACGTCGGCCCTCGCGATAGCGTCTGGGTCCATGAACGCCGTCGCCGTACCCGATCCCGCCGTCCGCCCCCCCCCCGCCGAGCGGCTCGCCGGGCTGGCCACGCCTGCGGGGGCGCTGGGGCGCCTCGGCGAGCTCGGCGTGTGGGTCGCCGCGACGCAGGGCCAGTGCCCGCCCGCGCCGCTCGACAACGTGCGCCTGGTGATCTTCGCCGGCGACCACGGGGTCGCCCAGCACGGCGTCTCCGCCTACCCGCCGGCGATCACGCCGGCGATGGTGCACACCTTCGTCCTCGGCAAGGCCGGCGTCTCCGCGCTCGCCGCCGCGCACGGCGTGCACGTGCGCGTGCTCGACATCGCCGTGGACGACGACCTCGAGGGCGTGCCGGCCGAGGTGCAGGCGCACAAGGTGCGCCGCGGCAGCGGCGCCATCCACGTCGAGGACGCACTCTCCGCGGAGGAGACCGCCGCCGCCATCGAGGTCGGCCGCCAGGTGGCCCGCGACGAGATCGCGGCCGGCGCGCAGCTGCTGATGTCCGGCGACATGGGGATCGGCAACACCACGCCGGCCTCCGCCATGGTCGCCGCGGCCCTCGGCCTGCCGGCCCAGGAGGTCACCGGCCGCGGCACGGGCGTCGACGACGCGGCGCTGCTGTTCAAGCAGCAGGTCGTGCAGCAGGCGCTCGACCGTGCTGGTGACCGGCTGGCGGACCCGGTGCAGACCCTGCAGGCGGTCGGCAGCGCCGACCTCGCCGCGACGGTGGGCTACCTGGTCGAGGCTGCGGAGAGCGGCGTGCCCGTCCTGCTCGACGGCCTGATGTCGGTCGCGTGCGCGCTGACCGCGGACCGGATGGCCCCGGGTGCCGCCGCGTGGTTCGCCGCCGGCCACCGCTCCACCGAGCCCGCCCAGTCGCTCGCGCTGGAGAAGATGGGCCTCGAGCCGGTGCTCGACCTCGGGATGCGACTGGGCGAGGGCTCCGGCGCCGTGGCCGCGGTCCCGGTGCTCCGCTCGGCCGTCGCCGTGCTGCGCGACGTCGCCCTGCTCGCCGACCTCCTGCCGCCCTCGGAGTGAGGTGAGCCCCGCCGTGGTGGGTCGCAGCCTGCGGCTCGCGATCGGGATGCTGACCGCCCTGCGGGTCCCGCCCGTGCTGCGGGTGACCCCCGGCACCGCCACAGGGGCGCTGCTGCTCGCCCCGGTCGCGGTCCTGCCGCTCGGTGCCACCGTCGCGGTGGTGCTCTGGGCCGGCGGACGCCTCGGGCTGCCCGACGTCGCCGTGGCGCTCGTCGCGCTCGCGGCGCTCGCGGTCGGCAGCCGGGCGCTGCACCTCGACGGGCTCTCCGACGTGGTCGACGGCCTGACGTCCTCCTACGACCGTGAGCGGTCGCTGGCGGTGATGAAGTCGGGCACGGCCGGGCCGGCGGGCGTCGCGGCGCTGGTGCTCGTGCTCGGCGCCCAGGCCGCGGCGCTGTCGTGGTTCGTCCCGTTGCCCGGCGAGTGGCGGTACGCCGTCGTCGCCGGCCTGCTGGTCTGCGCGTCGCGGGCCGCGCTGTGGATCACCTGCTGCCGCCTGGCTCCCCCGGCCCGTCAGGACGGTCTCGGCGTCACCTTCACCCGGCGGGTCCCGCTGCCCGTCGCGGTCCTCGGGTGGGCGGCGCTGGCCGGCCTCGCGGCCCTGCTGGACCCGGTGCGCGGCCCGGTGACCGTCCTCGTCGCAGCCGTCGCGGTCGCGCTGCTGGTGCGGCACGCGGTGCGCCGCTTCGGTGGGGTCACCGGCGACGTCTTCGGCGCCTCCATCGAGGTCGCGCTGACCATGCTGCTCGTCGGACTCGCGGGCCACGGCCGGCTCTGAACCAGCCCCGGACCAACCTGGGTCAGAGACGGAGCACCCGTCCGGCCACCACGAGGTGCACCTCGTCGCAGACCTCGGCGACGCGCTGGTTGGCCGTGCCGAGCAGGTCGCGGAACAACCGACCCGACCGCTCGACCGGTACGACGCCGAGGCCGACCTCGTTGGTGACCAGCACGACCGGCACGCTCGCTGCGGCGACGGCCTCCACCACGCGGTCGAGCTCGGCGAGGACGTGCGCCTCCACCTCGCCGACCGGCGCCTCCCACAGCCCGGCCTCGTCGATCACGGCGGTGAGCCAGGTGCCTAGGCAGTCGACGAGCACCGCTCCCCCAGCGCCGGTGAGGACACCGGCGACGTCGCGGGTCTCCTCGGTGCGCCAGCCCGCCGGCCGGCGCTCGCGGTGCACGGCGATGCGCGCGGCCCAGTCGGCGTCGTCGTACACGGGGCCGGCGGCGACGTAGGTGACGTCACCGGCGTCGGCGAGCAGGGCCTCGGCGTGGCGCGACTTGCCGGATCGCACGCCACCGGTGACGAGGACCCTCACGGCAGCTCGAAGGCGACCTTGCGGGCGGCCAGGTCGACGGAGGCGAGGCGCACGCGCACGTCCTCGCCGAGCGGGAGCGGGCGTGGCGAGGTCACCGGCGCCTCGACGCCGATCTCGGCCAGCACGACGACACCGACCTCCGGCTCGTCCTCGCGGACGCTGGTGACGACTCCGTCGAAGTCCTCACCCACCCGGTCGGCGAGCACGGCTGCCTCGAGCAGGTCGAGCACGGCGCGCTCGTAGGCCCCGGCCCGACGGGCAGAGTCCTGCAGCTCCTTCGGGAGCGCGGGCAGCGCCTCGCGGACCCAGTCCGGGACCGGCTCACCGGCGCACAGGGCGAGGCACACCTCGCCAGCGTAGCGGTCGCCGAGGCGCCGCAGCGGCGCCGTCACGTGGGCGTACTCGGCGGCGATCGCCGAGTGCAGGGTCTGCTCGGGCAGGTCGCCGTCGAAGGCGGCGTACCCGCTGCCGCGCAGCAGGCGGGTGCAGGCCACGACCATCGCCTGGTGCTGCGACACCGCCGGGTCGAGGGAGCGGATGAACGCCGGGTAGTCGGCGTCGGCCGGCCAGTCGATCCGCAGGCCCTTGGCGACGCGGCGCAACCGCTCGACGTCGCGCGGGTCCGGCGGCGGCAGGGTGCGCAGCAGGCCGACACGGTGCTCGACCATGAGGGCTGCGGCGGCGATGCCGGTGAGCAGGGAGATGTGCGCGTTCCACTGCTCGACGGGCAGCTGCTCGCGCAGCACGAGCTGGAAGCCGGCGTCGGTCTCGTCGACCTCCTGCTCCGGCAGCGGCAGCGAGACGCCGCCCCGGTCGACCTCCTGCTGCTCGCGCAGCCGGCCGACCTCGCGCAGCAGCTGGAGGACCTCCGGCGCGGAGCCGTCGTCGAGCGCCTTCTGGGCCTCGACGTAGGACCAGCGTCCGGTGGAGCGCACGCGCGCCCGCTCGACGTGGACGCCGGTGATCGCGCCGGCGGCGTCGAGGCGGACCGTCCAGAGCAGCGCCGGGCGCACCTGCTCGGGCAGCAGCGAGGCGCCGTCCTCGGACAGCACCGGTGGGTGCAGCGGGATCCGACTGCCCGCGCCGTACAGGGTCTCGCCGCGGCGGTGCGCCTCGAGGTCGACCGGGTCGCCCGGCGTGACGAAGGAGGCGACGTCGGCGATCGCGTAGTGGACGACCAAGCCGTCGCCGTCCCGCTCGATGTGCACGGCCTGGTCGAGGTCCATCGACCCCTCGGGATCGATGGTGACCAGCGGCAGGTCGGTCCGGTCGAGGTCGGGCAGCACGGCGTCGGCGACGGCCCGCTCCGCGGCGGCGGTCACCTCGGCGGGGAACTCGCCCGGGAGCTCGAGATCCTCGACGATCGCCTGCAGGCCCTCCTGGAGCGCCGGCGAGCTCGCGTGGACCCGGACCACGAGGTTGTTCGGCATGGGCTCGACCCTATCCTTGCCCGGTGCTGATCCTGCTGCCCCCGAGCGAGGGGAAGTCCGAGCCGAAGCGGGGCAAGCCCCTCGACCTCGAGGCGCTCTCGTCGCCCGGGCTGACCGCCGCCCGGGCCGAGGTGCTCGACGCCCTGGTCACGCTGTGCCGCGACGACGCCGACAAGGCGGCCGCGGTGCTCGGCCTGTCCGCCGGCCAGCGGGACCTGGTCGCCCGCAACGCCGACCTGACGGACGCCCCGACCGCTCGCGCCGACCGGATCTACACCGGCGTGCTCTACGACGCGCTGGACGTCGAGACCCTGTCCGCCGCGGCGAAGCGGCGGGCGACGTCGCGGGTCGCCGTGGCGTCCAGCCTGTTCGGCATGGTGCGCCTCGGTGACCGCATCCCGTCGTACCGGCTCTCCGGCGACGTCAGCCTTCCCGCCCTCGGCCCTGTCGCCGGCGTGTGGCGCGAGGCGCTGCCCGAAGTGATGGCCGCGGCGATCGGCAAGGGCCTCTTCGTCGACCTGCGCTCGGGGATGTACGCGAGCTTCTGGCGCCCCGGCCCGGAGCTCGCGGCCCGCACCGCGACCGTGCGGGTGCTGCACGAGCACAACGGCACCCGCAAGGTGGTCAGCCACTTCAACAAGGCCACCAAGGGCCGCATCGTCCGTGCCCTGCTCGAGGACGGCGCCGACCCGCGCACCCCCGCCGCGCTCGCCGGGGTGCTGGAGCGGCTCGGCTGGACCGTCGAGGTCGGCGCTGCCGGGAAGAACGGCACGCAGCTGGACGTGGTGGTCAGCGAGCTCTGAGCTGGTGGGGGCGAGGGCTCTACCAGCGCCCGGTGTCGCGCAGCGTCCGCCGCCCGGGTGCCAGGGCGTTGAAGAACCGCAGCGAGCCCTTCTTCTCCCCCGTCCTCGGGTCCGGCCAGAACGAGATCACCGACACCGCGGCCGGGGCGAGCTCGAGGCGGAAGACCGAGTCGAGCGGGGCCTCCATCGCATGGGCGACGAGGGTCTTGATCGGCGTGACGTGGCTGACCACGACGACGGTGCGCCCGGCGTGGGTCTCCAGCAACCGCGCGAGGCCGGCGAGGACCCGCTCGCGGACCTGGACGAAGGACTCACCACCCGGCGGCGGGTAGGACATGTCGGCGAACCACGCCTCCATCCGCTCCTTGTCGCGCTCGGCGACCTCGGTGAAGGTGAGGCCGTCCCACTCGCCGAACTCCATCTCGGCGAACGCCGGCTCCTCCTCGACGGGCAGGCCGAGCGCGCCGGCGACGATCTCGGCCGTCTCGCGGGTACGACGCACGGGCGAGGCCACGACGACGTCGATGCTCTCCTTGAGCTCCTTCAGCCACGCGGCCACCTCGGCGGCCTGGGCACGGCCCTCCTCCGACAGCGGCGGGTTGTCGCCGCCGAGGCCGCCGGAGAAGCGGCGGCCGGTGGTGTGGGCGGTGACGCCGTGGCGGACCAGCACGATGGTCGTCGGCTCGCCGGGTCCGCTGGACGGCGAGGACGCCTCCTCGGCGGCGGAGTCCGGGGCGTCAGGCAGGCCGTCACCGGGGACGCTCACGCCCTCGCGCAGGCCGTCGAGCGCCTCGTTGGCCAGCCGGTCGGCGTGGCTGTTGTCGGCGCGCGGGACCCAGGTGTACGTCGTACCGGCCGGTGCGATGGCGGCGGCCTCGGCCGCGAGCACCTTCATGTCGGCGTGCTTGATCTTCCAGCGGCCCGACATCTGCTCGACGACGAGCTTGGAGTCCATCCGCACCTCGACCGTGGCGCCGGGCGCGTGGTCGCGGGCGAGGGAGAGCCCGGCGACGAGGCCGGAGTACTCCGCGACGTTGTTGGTCGCCACGCCGATGGTGCGGGCGTCCTCGGCGAGGACGGCCCCGGTGTCGGCGTCGCGCAGCACGGCGCCGTAGGCGGCCGGCCCCGGGTTGCCGCGGGAGCCGCCGTCGGCCTCGACGACGACCCGCTGCGGGGACACCATCAGAGGCCGCTCTCCGGCGTCCGGACGAGGATCCGCTGGCACTCCTCGTGGCGCACCACGCGGTCGGCCGGGGTGGCGCGGATCTCCGCGAGCTCACCGGCGTCGAGGGCGAGCTGGCAGCCGCCGCACTGGCGGGCGCGCAGCGCACCGACGGCGACGCCACCCTTGCTGGCGCGCAGCTTCTCGTAGAGCGCGAGCAGGTCGTCGGGGATGTCGGCGACGATCGCGGCGCGGCCGGCGGACACCTCGGCGATCTGGGCGTCGAGCTCGGCCGCCTTCTCGTCGCGGGCGGTGGTGAGCTCGCCGAGCCGGGCGTCGAGCTCGTCGATGGCGGAGGTCAGCTCGGCCAGCGCGGACTGCGCCTCCTCGAGCTGCTCCATCACCTCGAGCTCCTCGTCCTCGAGGGTCGCGATGCGCCGCTCCAGCGACTGCAGCTCCTGCTGCATCCGCTCCAGCGCCTTGGGGTCGGCGATCGCGCCGGAGTCCATCCGCTCGCGGTCGCGGGTACGACGTGCCTTGACCTGCTCGACGTCGGCGTCGGCCTTGGCCTGGGCCAGCGCGAGGTCGTCGACGACGATGCGCTGGTCGCGCAGCCGGCCGTCCACGTCGGCGCGCTTGCCGAGCAGGTCCTTGATCTCGGCGGCCTGCGGCGGGTTGGCCCGCACGTGCCTGAGCTGGTCGACCTGGGCGTCGAGGGCCTGGAGGTCGAGCAGGCGGAGCTGGGCGGCGGGGTCGGCGTTCACAGGTGCATTGTCCAAGGATCGGTGACGATGTCGCTCACCCGGGTCTCGAGCGCGTCGCCGAGCGCCTCGCCGAGGCGGTCCCGCAGCACCGGGAGCCAGGTCGACTCGGCGGCCCAGTGGGCGACGTCGACGAGCGCAGGACCGCCCTTCTCGACGAACTCCGCGGCGGGGTGGTGCCGCAGGTCGCTGGTCAGGTAGGCGTCCACGCCGAGGCCCGCGACCCGGTCGAGCAGGAAGTCCCCGGCGCCGCCGCAGACCGCGACGCGTCGTACCGGGCGCTCCGGGTCTCCCGCGACGCGGACGCCGTGGGAGGTCAGCGGCAGGACGGCGGCGACGTGCTCTGCGAACTCGCGCAGGGTGACCTGCGGCAGGGTGCCGATCCGTCCGGTGCCGGTGGGCGCGAGCCCGGCGTCGGCGACCTCGGTGACGTCGTAGGCCGGCTCCTCGTAGGGGTGCGCGGCGAGCATCGCGCGGACGACGGCGCTGCGCAGCGAGCGGTCGAGCACGACCTCGATGCGGACCTCCTCCACGGTCTCGAGCTGGCCGACGGTGCCGACCATCGGCTCCGCGCCGTCGAGCGGGCGGAAGCGACCCTCGCCCGGGGCGCTGGTGAAGGAGGCGAAGTCGTAGGCGCCGATCCGCCCGGCGCCGGCCTCGGCGATCGCGGCGCGCACCGGGGCGGCGGCGTCGGCGGGGACGAAGATCGTCAGCTTGTCGCGCGGGCCCGACGGAGCGGGGACGATCGGCTCGAGGTCGGCGAGCCCGACCGCGTGGGCGAGCGCCTCGGACACGCCACCGACCGCCTGGTCGGCGTTGGTGTGCGCGGTGAGCAGCGCGCACCCGGCCTTCGCCAGCGTGTGAAAGGTGCGTCCCTTGGGCGTGGTGGCGGCGAAACCGTGGACCGGCTTGAGGAAGAGCGGGTGGTGGACCACGAGCAGGTCGGCCTTCCAGTCCGCCGCCTGCTCGGCGACCGCCGGGGAGGGGTCGACGGCGAGGAGCACCTTCTTCACCTGCTGCTCCGGGTCCCCCAGGACCAGGCCGACGGCATCCCAGGAGTCGGCGGTCGCGGGTGGGTACCAACCGTGGACGAGGTCGACGACGTCCTTGAGTGCGGGCATGGCCGTCAGGCTACTGGGGTAGGAAGTGCGCCGTGCGTCGACTGCTGGCCCCTGCGGCCCTGCTCCCCCTGCTCCTCCCCGCCCTGGCCGCGTGCAGCGGCACCGACGGCGACGGCGACGACGGTGACGGCGACTCGCCGCGGGCGGCGCAGGTGCCCTCCCGCGAGGACTCGTGGTCGCGGATGTTCGCCGAGGTGAACGACGAGCTGCGCGAGGATGAGCGCCGGATCGAGGCCGGCGACGAGGAGTGCCTGACGGGCGAGCACGGCGCCCGGCTGACGGTCGAGCGCCGCCAGGGCGCCTACGTCTACGGGTTCGGCACCGAGTGCGGCGTCGAGCAGGCCGGGGCGGTCCTGTCGAGCAGGCCGGGGCGGTCCTGAAGTGGCCCGAGTTCGGGCTGCCCGACGTCGTGCGCGGCGATAAGGTGCTGCGCACGATCCCCGAGGCCTACGCGCAGGTGCTCGACGACCGCAGCACCCTGGTCATCGAGGACCTGGACAGCCTCGCCGATGCGGCCGGGCAGGAGCGCGCCGCGACCGGCGCCTACCCGGCGACCCTGGACGCCGAGCGGCTCGAGGAGCTGGAGGTCTGGACGAGCTCGGAGCGCATCGACTACCAGCCCGGCGCGGACCGCTCGTCGTTCCGGTTGTGCGTCCAGTCGGTCCCGACCGGACCGTGGATGACCTGGGACTCCACCCGCCCCGGCGGCATCGCCTCCCTCGGCGACTCCGGTCGCTGCTCCTTCGACCCGCCACCGGCCGGCAGCCTGCGGGAGGTACGACGGGACCTGCTCGCGCTCTCCTCCGAGGTCCTCGACGATGCGAGCTCCTGCAAGCGGGTCCCGCCGACGCGGCAGCTGCGCGAGCGCGGCGTCCTGAGCCCGGGCAACCAGGTCGCGGGCTGCCAGCGGCACTCGTGGCAGGAGGACGCCGTCCACACCATCAGCGTGTGCGTCCAGCACGGTGCGGACGGCCCGTGGGCGACCTACGACCTGACCGTCGGCACCGTCACCGGCACGTCCGGCCTGTGCGACCTGAAGGTGGAGGAGCCCGTGCGCGGTCCGTGGTACTGACCGGCGCCCTGGCGGGTCAGGCGCCGGGCGCGCCGCCGTCGCTCGTGACCGACACCGCCACCGCGGCGCTGACGGCGGCCGTGGCCGCCTGGCTCGCCGCGACCACGGCCGCCCTGGCCGCCGAGCCTGCCCAGTCGCCCTTCGCGACCTCCTTCGCGCGGCGCACCGCGCCGCGGCGCTCGGGCTGCGCCACCAGCCGCTTGACCACCCCGCCGGCGTGGAGGAGGCCGACCAGCGGACCGGTCACCTCGTCGGGCCCGACGTGACCGAGCAGCACGGCTCGCACCGCGGCCAGGACCCGCTCCCGCCGGGCGACGTCAACGACGTCGTGCCGTGTCACGGGGAAGATCCCCAGGGCCCGCTCCGTCCGCGGGGCGAGCGCCTCCTCGGCGCGGAGCTGGTCGAGCAGCCCAGCCCTGGCCCCCTTGCCGAGCCTCGGCACCAGCGACGACGCCCGCGGCTCCTTGCCGGGGCGCACCAGGGCGAGGGCACGGTCGTGCGGCGCGGAGCCGACCGGGCGGCCGGTCACGAGGCGCACCCGCGCCCGCCTGGGCGGGCCGTCGACCTCGACCCGCTCCGCCAGCACGAGGTCCACCAGCAGCGCCCCGCCCAGGACCGGGCCGGTCTCGTTCGAGCCGAACATGCTGCGGCCCGTGGCCGGGTCGGTGGTGAGGAGCACGAGGTCCGTCGCAAGGCTCATGGCAGGACCCTACGGCTGCTCCCCCGGGCTCGCGGGCGTGCGATCATCGCGTCGATGACCAGCCTGCTCAGCACCCCGCTGCTCCAGTCCCCACGGGCCCGGCTCGCGCGCGTCGCCCGCGCCGTCAGCGGCAGCCCCGGCCCGCTCGCCGGGCGCACCGTGCTGGTCACCGGCGCCAGCTCGGGCATCGGCGAGGCCACTGCCCGCGCCGCCGCGCGGAGGGGCGCGCACGTGCTCCTGGCCGCGCGGCGGGAGGCGGAGCTGGCCCGGGTGCAGCAGGAGATCCGCGACGAGGGCGGCGAGGCGTCGTCGTACGTCGTGGACATGACGGACCCCGACTCCGTCGACGCGCTGGTGGAGCGACTCCTCGCCGAGCACGGCACGGTCGACTACGTCGTCAACAACGCCGGGCACTCGATCCGGCGCTCGCTGGAGCTGACGCACGGGCGGCTGCACGACTTCGACCGGATGATGGCGGTCAACTACTTCGGCCCGGTGCGGCTGACGATGGGGCTGCTGCCGGCGATGCGTGCGCAGCGGTTCGGCCACGTGGTCAACATCGTCACGTGGGGCAACCAGATCCGCGCGCCGAAGTTCGCCCCCTACATCGCCTCCAAGACCGCGCTCGAGGTGTTCGGCCGGATCCTGGGCCGGGAGGCGTTCTTCGACAACGTCACCTGCACCAACATGCGCGTCGCGATCGTGCGCACGCCGATGATCGGCCCGACCGCGGCCTACGAGGGCCGGGGCGAGTCGGCCGAGCACTGCGCGGAGCGCGTGGTGCGGGCGCTGGAGGACCGTCCGATCACCGTCGACGGCGCGTTCGGCACGTTCTACGCGGCGTTCAACGTCGCGGCCCCACGCCTCTCCGACCTCCTCATGGCGCTCGCGCACCGGCACTCGCCGGACTCCGAGGCCGCCCGTCGTACGGCGACCGCCCGCCCCTGACGGGAAGCAACCACCACCCTCGCCGGTTCAACGGCTGTCAACCACGTCCTGCTGAAAGGTCTCCCCATGTCCCTCGTCGTCACCGGTGCCACCGGCCACCTCGGCCGTCTCGTCGTCGAGTCCCTGCTCGCGCGGGGGGTCCCCGCCGACCAGGTCGTCGCCGTCGGTCGTGACGAGGAGCGCCTCGCCGCACTGGCCGACCTCGGCGTCACCGCGCGGCGTGCCGACTACGACGACCCCGCGGCCGTCGCCGCGGCCGTCGAGGGCGCCGAGAAGGTCCTGCTCGTCTCCGGCAGCGAGGTAGGCCAGCGCGTCGCACAGCACCTGAACGTCATCGACGCGGCCGTCGCCGCCGGCGTGCAGCTGCTCGCCTACACGAGCATCCCGCACGCCGACACCAGCAGGCTGGTCCTTGCTGCCGAGCACCGGGCGACCGAGGAGGCGATCGCCGCCTCCGGCCTGCCGCACACCTTCCTGCGCAACAGCTGGTACCTCGAGAACTACACCGGCCAGCTCGACACCTACCTCGAGCACGGCACCGTCCTCGGCAGCGCCGGCGACGGCAAGGTCAGCGCCGCCACCCGCGCCGACTTCGCCGAGGCTGCCGCTGCCGCGCTGCTCATCGACGAGCCGAAGGAGGTCTACGAGCTCGGGGGCGCCGCCTTCACCCTCACCGACCTCGCCGCCACCGTCACCGAGGTCACCGGCACCCCGGTCATCTACACCGACGTCCCGGCCGAGGAGCTGACGAAGGTGCTCGTCGGCGCGGGCCTGCCCGAGCAGTACGCCGCCGTCATCGCCGACGGCGACCTCGGCCTGGCCCGCGGAGAGCTGCACGTCGACACCGCCGACCTCGAGGGCCTCCTCGGTCGCCCGGCGACCAGCCTCGCCGACGCGATCCGCGCCGTCCTCTGACCGGCACGGGGGCGGACCCGTGTGCTCCTCCCCCGTCGCGGGCATCGTCGGACCATGGCGATCGATGAGGACCACACCCGCCCCGACGGCGTCGACGACCTGACCGTCGAGGCCCTCGGCAACATCTCCGAGGCGCTGGAGGCGATCGAGATCGCCCGCGGCCACCTCTACACCTTCCACCGCCTCAGCGGCACCGCCGACCTCACCCTCGGCAAGGGCGTCGAGCAGCTGCGCGAGGCCGGCCACGCCGAGCTCGCCGACAAGATCGACCGCGAGCTCGTCGGCCGCAACGTCCTCCAGGGCCGGTGGACCTTCCAGGTCGTCGAGGAGTACGACGACGGCTACTACGCCACCTTCAAGCGCCTCGACCGCGAGGCCCGCGAGGCCCTGGTCGAGGGCAAGCGCCACCTCTACGAGGCGGAGATGAAGGAGGACCGCCGCAGCAACGGCCGCCCCGGCCACGAGCGGAAGCCGGGCGCGGAGGACTGACGGGGAGGCTGCTTATGGGCTGCGGTTGGTGAGCCGGCACAGTTCTCAATCGCAGCGGCGAGAAGGCTGGGTGGGTGGTCGGGTCCGGCTGTCGGCTTGCGGTTGGGTAGGCGATCGTGGCGTGGTCCCGGCGAGCTGCGGTCTCGTAGCCGGCACAGACCCGAAAGGCAGCGACGAGGAAGTACGGCGGATGGTCGGGTCCGGCGGGTGGCTTGCGGTGCGTAGGTGGACCGGTCGGTGTCAGCCGGGCTTCGGTCGCGTAGCCGTCACAGTGCCGAAAGGCAGCGACGAGGAAGTACGGCGGATGGTCGGGTCCGGCGGGTGGCTTGCGGTGCGTAGGTGGACTGGTCGGTGTCAGCCGGGCTTCGGTCGCGTAGCCGTCACAGTGCCGAAAGGCAGCGACGAGGAGGCTGGGTGGGTGGTCGGGTCCGCACGTCGGCCTGCGGTCGCGTAGGTGGCTCGGGTTGGTCGCGCCGGGCGCCCGCACTCCCGGTGGTTGAGGTGCGAGGCGCCCCGGCGCCGAGCCTCGAAACCACCGGGCCTTCAAGGCGGGCTGTGGAGGGAGATTTCCCAGTCCACAGGCGGGCTTTCGGCGAAGTGAAGAGTCGGTGGTCTCTGGAAGAATCCAGTCATGGAGCTCGGAACC
>NZ_VLJQ01000097.1:0-28686 GCF_007829375.1 Nocardioides sp. J9
CCGCGAGGATCGCCAGCTGCCGGCTCTGCGCGATCAGGTTCCCGTCCTCGTCCCACAGCTCGACGTCCTCGTCGTGGTAGCCGGCGATGACGTGGCGGGTGGTGATGTGGCCGAGGGCCCAGGTGGTGGCGGGGCGGCGGCGGTAGTGGACGGTGAGCTGGATGGTGGCCGAGGCGAGGTGGCCGATCTCGGCGGTGACGGGCGGGAAGGCGTCGACCATGGCGCCGGCCAGGAGGGCGTCGACGGGGCGGCCGTCCTCGGCGCGGATCCAGCAGATCGCCTCGGTGACGCCGGAGGGCTTGCCCTGCAGCCAGCCGAATACCTCGGGGGCGCGGTAGGAGTAGCGCTCGAGGATGGGGAACATCCCGCCCGGGATCAGGTTGCTCGAGTCGTGGCAGTCCTCGGGGCGCGGGACGTCGGGCGCGGTGTGCGGGATGTGCTCGACGGCGCCGGCGGCGTCCCAGTCGTGGGTGCTGACGACGGCGTGGGCGACCTCCTTGTCGCCCTGGACCAGGACGGCGTCGTACGTCGACACGCGGCGCCCCTTGCGGACCTCGCGGACGTGGATCTCGGCGGGGCCCGGGAGGCCGGGACGGAAGAAGGTGACCGAGATGCTCAGCGCGTCGGGGTGCGCCGACTCGAGCAGCACGGCGTGCTGCAGGAGGGCGAGGACGTAGCCGCCGTTGGGGGTCTGGTTCGCCGTGTTCCAGTCGGCCGTGACCTGCACCCGGTGCCGACCGTCGCCCAGCGGCTCGGTGGCGACCGCTTCGTCGAGGAGAAAGCTCACCCGGACATGGTGCCGGAATGAACGGACACCGGCCCGCTCACCCGGACGTGGCCGTGGTCACTCCCCGGTGGTGCCGTCGATGCACTCGCGCAGCAGGTCCGCGTGGCCGCAGTGGCGGGCGTACTCCTCGACCATGTGCACGAGGATGTCGCGCACCGGGCCGCTCTCCGTGCCGTTGCGGTAGGTGACGACCCGCCCCATGTCCGCGTCGGTCTGCTGGTCCAGCCACGCGTCGGCGACGGCGACCTGCTCGCGCCACGACGCCCAGGCCGCGGCGACGGCCTCCTCGGTCGGCTCGACATCGGCGAAGCCGGCGTCACCGTCGTCGTGGATCCGCTCACCGTCGACCTCCACCAGCGCGCGCTCGAACCAGAAGTGCTCGACCCGGGCCATGTGGCGGACCATGCCGAGCAGGCTGAGCGCACTGGGTGGGACCGAGCGGGTCGCGAGCTGCGCGGGGGAGAGGCCGGCGCACTTGCGCTCCAGCGTCTCGCGGTACTGGGTGAGGTACTCGCGGTAGTTCGCCAGCTCGCCGGTCATGGGCTCCACGGTAGGCCCGGGCGCAATCCGGTTTCCGCTGGAGCGCCCGGGCGCCGTACCCTTGTCCCACAGGCGCTCGAGCCGTCATCAGCGGCGAGCCCCGGGAAGAACGCCCGAGCTTCGGCGGAGGTCAGTAGAACCCGGCGGGTAGGCCCGTCACAGCCGACAACGAGGGGCCCGGCCGGCACGTCCGGCAGGGCAAGCAGGGTGGTACCGCGGTCCTGACGGATCGTCCCTGCGGTGCAGATGCCGCAGCAGACGAACCCAGGAGACCGAAGCCCGATGACCTATCCGAAGGTCAGCACCGACCCCGCCAGCGACCAGGGCAGCGTGCCCGGCTCCCCGAGGTTCCCCGAGATCGAGAAGCGCGTCCTCGCCTACTGGGCCGAGGACGACACCTTCCGCGCGTCGGTCGAGCAGCGCGACCCCGGCGCGAACGGCGAGAACGAGTTCGTCTTCTACGACGGCCCGCCGTTCGCCAACGGCCTGCCGCACTACGGCCACCTGCTCACCGGCTACGTCAAGGACATCGTCCCGCGCTATCAGACCATGCGCGGCAAGCGCGTGGAGCGCCGCTTCGGCTGGGACACCCACGGCCTGCCCGCCGAGCTCGAGGCGATGCGCCTCAACGGCATCAAGACCACCGACGAGATCGTCGAGATGGGCATCGACAAGTTCAACGACGCCTGCCGCGCGTCGGTGCTCAAGTACACCGGCGAGTGGCGCGACTACGTCACCCGCCAGGCGCGCTGGGTCGACTTCGACAACGACTACAAGACCATGAACCCCGAGTTCATGGAGTCGGTGCTGTGGGCCTTCAAGAGCCTGTACGACAAGGGCCTGGTCTACGAGGGCTTCCGCGTCCTGCCCTACTGCTGGAACGACGAGACGCCGCTGTCGAACCACGAGCTGCGCATGGACGACGACGTCTACCAGATGCGCCAGGACCCGGCGGTCACCGTCGGCTTCTCCGTCACCACCCCCGGCGAGCTCGAGGGCGCGAAGCTGCTGATCTGGACCACCACGCCGTGGACCCTGCCGAGCAACCTCGCGGTGATGGTCGGCTCCGACATCGACTACGTCGCCGTCGAGCATGAGGGCCAGCGGTTCGTGCTGGCCGAGGCCCGCCTGGCGGCGTACGCCCGCGAGCTCGGCGACGAGCCGGTCGTGGCCTGGCGCGGCAAGGGCACCGACCTGCTCGGGCTGACCTACGCCCCGCCGTTCTCCTACTTCGCCGGCCACGAGAACGCCTTCCGCGTCGTGGCCGCCGACGAGGCCGTCACGACGACGGACGGCACCGGCCTGGTGCACAGCGCCGGCGCGTTCGGTGAGGTCGACAAGGAGGTCACCGACCGCGAGGGCATCGAGCCGGTCATGCCGGTCGGCAAGGACGGCCGGTTCACCCACCCCGTCGCGGAGTACGCCGGGATGCTGGTCTTCGACGCCAACCTGCACATCATCGACCACCTCAAGGCCGTCACCGCGGGCGACGAGGCCGGCTCGGTCACCCCGGGCACGGTGCTGCTGCGCCGCGAGACCTACGACCACTCCTACCCGCACTGCTGGCGCTGCCGCGAGCCCCTGATCTACAAGGGCGTGAGCAGCTGGTTCGTCGAGGTCACCGCGTTCAAGAAGCGGATGGCCGAGCTCAACCAGGAGATCCGCTGGGTCCCCGACCACATCCGCGACGGCCAGTTCGGCAAGTGGGTCGACAACGCCCGCGACTGGTCGATCACCCGCAACCGGTTCTGGGGCAGCCCGGTGCCGGTGTGGAAGTCCGACAACCCGGAGTACCCGCGCATCGATGTCTACGGCTCCTTCGAGGAGATCGAGCGGGACTTCGGACGTCTGCCGCGCAACGCCCAGGGCGAGCCCGACCTGCACCGGCCGTGGGTCGACGACCTGACCCGGCCCAACCCCGACGACCCGACCGGGCAGTCGACGATGCGCCGCGTCACCGACGTCCTCGACGTGTGGTTCGACTCCGGCTCGATGAGCTTCGGCCAGGTGCACTACCCGTTCGAGAACAAGGAGTGGTTCGAGAACCACTTCCCGGCCGACTTCATCGTCGAGTACATCGGCCAGACCCGCGGCTGGTTCTACACGCTGCACATCCTGGCGACCGCGCTCTTCGACAAGCCGGCGTTCTCGTCGTGCATCAGCCACGGCATCGTCCTCGGCTCCGACGGCAACAAGATGTCGAAGTCGCTGCGCAACTACCCCGACGTCTCCGAGGTCTTCGACCGCGACGGCGCCGACGCGATGCGCTGGTTCCTCATGGCCAGCCCGATCCTGCGCGGCGGCAACCTGGTCGTCACCGAGCAGGGCATCCGCGACGCCGTGCGCCAGGTGATGATCCCGCTCTGGAACACCTGGTACTTCTTCGCGCTCTACGCCAACGCCGAGAACTACGAGGCGCAGGTCGGGACGCCCGGCGCGCTGGCCAGCACCGACCCGCTGGACCGCTACCTGCTCGCCAAGACGCGGCAGTACGTCGAGAAGATGACCGCCGAGCTCGACGACTACGCGATCGCCGACGCCTGCGAGACGACGCGCGGGTTCATCGACGTGCTCACCAACTGGTACGTCCGCCGCTCGCGCGAGCGCTTCTGGGAGGGCAAGCGGGACGCGTTCGACACCCTGGCCGCCGTGCTCGACGTGGTGTGCCGCACCGTCGCGCCGCTGCTGCCGCTGACCACCGAGGAGATCTGGCGCGGCCTGACCGGTGGCCGGTCGGTGCACCTGGCCGACTGGCCCGACGCTTCCGCCCTGCCCGCCGACGACGCCCTCGTCGCCGCCATGGACGAGGTCCGCGACGTCTGCTCGGCGACCTCGGCGCTGCGCAAGGCCAACAAGCTGCGCAACCGCCTCCCGCTGGCCGGCCTCACCGTGGTCGTGTCCGACCCGGCCGCGCTGGAGCCGTTCGCGGCGATCATCGCCGACGAGCTCAACGTCAAGGCCGTGCGCCTGGTGGCCGCGGACTCCGACGAGGCAGCCGGGTACGGCGTCGAGCAGAAGCTCACCGTCAACGCCCGCGCTGCCGGCCCGCGCCTGGGCAAGGACGTCCAGGTCGCGATCAAGGCGTCGAAGTCGGGCGACTGGTCGGTGGCCGCGGACGGCACCGTCACCGCTGGCGGCCTCGCGCTGCAGGAGGGCGAGTACACGCTCGAGACCGTCGTCGGCGCCGCGTCCGAGGGCGTCGCGACCGGCATGCTGCCGGCCGGCGGTTTCGTCGTCCTCGACACCGTGGTCACGCCCGAGCTCGCCGAGGAGGGCGTCGCCCGCGACCTGGTGCGCGCGGTCCAGCAGGCCCGCCGCGACGCCGACCTGCAGGTGACCGACCGGATCGAGCTGGTCATCAGCGGCACGCCCGCGGTGCTCGCCGCGGCCCGCGCCCACGAGGCGCTCATCGCCGGCGAGACCCTCGCGACGTCGTACACCGTGGCCGAGGAGGCGCCCGCCGGCGGCACCGACGTCGTGGTGGGTGACGGCGAGAAGGGCGCGCTCAGCCTGCGCCGGGCCTGAGCCCGTCGACGGTGAGGTCGGGGAGGGGCTGGTTGACTGTGACCGTGCCTTCCCTCGACCTCACCGCCGACGTCGTCACCCTGACCCGCCAGCTGGTCGACATCGAGTCCGTCAGCCGCGACGAGCAGGAGATCGCCGACGCCGTCGAGACGGCGCTGCGCGCGCTGCCCCACCTGAGCGTCGTACGACGCGGGCACACCGTCGTCGCGCGCACCGACCTGGGCCGGCCCAGCCGGGTCGTCATCGCCGGCCACCTCGACACCGTGCCGGTGAACGACAACATGCCGAGCCGGCTCGACGAGGAGGCCGGGATCCTGCACGGGCTCGGCACCTGCGACATGAAGGGTGGCGACGCGGTCATCCTGCGCCTCGCCGCGACCCTCACCGAGCCGGTCCACGACGTCACCTACGTCCTCTACGAGGCCGAGGAGATCGCCTCGGAGTTCAACGGCCTGCGGCTGCTGGGCGAGTCCGACCCCGACCTGCTCGCCGCCGACTTCGCGATCCTGATGGAGCCGTCGAACGCGGTGGTCGAGGCCGGCTGCCAGGGCACCCTGCGCGTCGAGGTCCGCACCCGTGGCGAGCGCGCGCACTCCGCGCGCAGCTGGCGCGGGGTCAATGCGATCCACGCGGCCGGGGACGTGCTGGCGCGGCTGAACGCCTACGAGCCGCGCACGCCGGTCATCGACGGCCTCGAGTACCACGAGGGCCTCAACGCGGTCGGCATCAGCGGCGGCGTCGCCGGCAACGTCATCCCCGACGAGTGCGTCGTCACCGTCAACTACCGCTTCGCCCCCGACCGCTCGGAGGCGGAGGCGCTGGCCTTCGTCCACGAGGTCTTCGAGGGCTACGACATCACCCTCACCGACAGCGCCCCCGGCGCCCTGCCCGGCCTCGACCGACCGGCGGCGCGGGCGTTCATCGACGCCGTCGGGGGAGAGGTCAACCCGAAGTTCGGCTGGACCGACGTCGCCCGGTTCACCGTGCTCGGCGTGCCGGCGGTCAACTACGGCCCCGGTGACCCGATGCTGGCGCACAAGCAGGACGAGCACGTCGAGATCGCCCAGGTACGGCGATGCGAGGAGCAGCTGCGGCAGTGGCTGACCCGGACCACCCAGGAGGAGCAGGCATGACCAGGCGCACCGGCCCGCGGCCCAGCAAGGCGGGCCTGGAGGGCTCGACCACCGACCAGCGGCTCCTCGACACCCGCGGCGACGGCGACTGGGTGCACACCGACCCGTGGCGCGTGCTCAAGATCCAGGCCGAGTTCGTCGAGGGCTTCAACGACCTCGCCGAGGTCGGACCCGCCATCTCCGTGTTCGGCTCTGCCCGCATCGGCGAGGACCACCCGGCCTACGACATCGGCCGGCGCGTGGGGCGCGGGCTCGCCGAGGCCGGGTTCGCCGTCATCACCGGCGGCGGCCCCGGCGCGATGGAGGCCGCCAACCGGGGCGCCCTCGACGCGGGTGGCCAGAGCATCGGCCTGGGCATCGAGCTGCCGTGGGAGGCCAAGCTCAACGACTACGTCGGGTTCGGCATCAACTTCCGCTACTTCTTCGTCCGCAAGATGATGTTCGTGAAGTACTCCCAGGGCTACGTCGTGCTCCCCGGCGGCCTGGGCACGCTCGACGAGCTCTTCGAGGCGATGACGCTCGCGCAGACCCTCAAGATCACGCAGTTCCCGATCGTGCTGATGGGCGTCGAGCACTGGCAGGGCCTCATCGAGTGGATGCAGGGCTCGATGCTCGAGGACGCGCGGATCAAGCAGTCCGACATCGACATGCTCACCCTCACCGACGACGTCGACGAGGCGGTGGCCCTCATGGTCGCCGCGCGGGACGCGCACGCCTGAGGCCGCCCGTGTCCGATCCGATGATGTGGGTCTTCGCCGTCCTGATCGTGCTCGCGATGGGCGGTGTCGAGCCGATGGCGCCCGCGTACGACGACCGGCCGGACGCGCTGGTGCCGGCGAGCCGGGCGATCGCGGCCGACGACCTGCGCAAGGTGCGCTTCTCCCTGGCGTTCCGCGGCTACCGGATGGCCGAGGTCGACGCGCTGCTCGCGCGCCTCGCCTCCGAGATGGAGGGCCGCGTGCCCCGCGGGCCGGAGCCGGCCGCGTCGACGCGCCCACCGGACGTCGTACCGTCGCCGGAGGTGCGGAAGACCGCCGAGGACTGGGCGGCCGCCCACCCGGTGGGCACCGACATCCTCGACTTCTCGACCGAGAGCGTGGACACCGTCGAGTCCTTCCTCGACCAGTGGTCGCGCAAGCCCGGGCGCAGCGACGCGGCCGACAACGACGACGTCCGGGCGGCCGGTGCCTACGTCGGCGAGATCCTCGTGCGCGCCGTCCCCGGCGCGGTGTGGGTGCGCCACCCCGGGTTCGACTCCACGCCCGTCGTCGAGCTGCCGTCCGGGCGCCTCGAGGACCCGATCGGCAGGGCGATGGAGCGCTACGAGGGCGACGAGGGCGACAGCATCGCCGCCTGGCTGGAGGCGGCGCTCGCGGCCGAGCAGCGCGCCGACGCGCGCTCGTCGGAGGCGTAGGACACACCTGCTGCGCGAGGGTCGCTGCGAGGTTTGTGTGGCATGGGCGATAATGGTGCGGCGCACAGTTCGGGTGCACAGGGCGCCCGACAGCACGCTGAGGTAGTGGAAGAGGGGTGCCGCATGGCGGCGATGAAGCCTCGGACCGGCGACGGTCCGCTCGAGGTGACCAAGGAGGGTCGCGGCATCGTGATGCGCGTCCCGCTCGAGGGCGGCGGCCGACTCGTGGTCGAGCTGAACGCCGAGGAGGCTTCCGCGCTCGGCGAAGCGCTCAAGAACGTCGTCGGGTGACCTCACCCGCAGCAGCCGCCCGACCCGTCCTCCCCGGACAGGTCAACCCGCCCGAGTTCGCGCTCAGTGACTCGCTCCCCGGCGCGATCCGCGGCGTCGACGTCGTCGCGCTCCCGGTCCTGCCGGGGGACGGCGACGGCCCGGTGCTGCTCGGGCCGGGGTCGGCCGAGCTGACCGACGAGCTCGGCACCGACCTGGTCGGGGTGGCGGAGGTCCACGGGCTGACCGGCGCCACCGGCGAGGTGGCCCTGGTCCCCGTGCCCGAGGGCACCCCCAGCAACCCGGACCTGCGCCTGGTCGTCCTCGTCGGCGTCGGTGAGGCCGGTGCCACCGACCTGCGCCGCGCCGGCGCGGCGCTGGCGCGGGCCGTCCGCGACCGGGCAGCGGTCGCGACCTCGATCCCGTCGGTGCACGACGACGCCGACGCCGCGCTCGAGGCGTTCGTCGTCGGCACGATGCTCGGCGGCTTCGTCTTCCACTGGCGCTCGCAGGGCTCCGAGCACACGCCGGTGCGCCGCGTCGTGCTCGCCGGTCCCACGCTCAGCGACGACCGGTCGGTCCTGGAGCGGGCCGTCGCCCTCGGTGGTGCCGGCTGGCGCTCGCGCCTGCTGGCGACCGTCCCGTCGAACCTCAAGAACCCCGCCTGGCTGGCGGAGCAGGCCGGCAGGCTCGCCGGGGTCGCCGGGCTCGACATCGACGTCTGGGACGAGGAGCGGCTCGCGAAGGACGGCTTCGGCGGCATCCTCGCCGTCGGTGCTGCGTCGGCGACGCCTCCGCGGCTGGTCCGCCTCGACTACACGCCTGCCGGCGTCTCGGCCCGGGCGGCGAAGAAGCTGCCGCTGGTCGTCCTCGTCGGCAAGGGCATCACCTTCGACAGCGGCGGCCTCTCGATCAAGCCGGGCGCCGCGATGGGCTCCATGAAGCGCGACATGACCGGCGGTGCCGTCGTCCTGGCGACGATGGCCGCGCTGGCCGACGTCGACTGCCCGGTCCGCGTGGTCGGCCTCGTCGCCGCCGCGGAGAACGCGATCTCCGGCACGGCACTGCGTCCCGGTGACGTCATCACGCACTGGGGCGGTCGCACCACCGAGGTCGGCAACACCGACGCCGAGGGCCGGCTGGTCCTCGCCGACGCCCTCGCGTACGCCGTCGACGAGCTGCGCCCGAGCGTCGTGGTCGACGTCGCCACCCTGACCGGCGCGGTGAAGGTCGCGCTCGGCCAGCAGGTCGGCGGGCTGTTCGCCAACGACGACGCCCTGGCTGCGGCGCTCGCCGGGGCGGGGGAGCGGGCCGGCGGTTGCCGCTCTACGCCGGCTACGAGGACAAGCTCGCCTCGAAGGTCGCCGACGCCGCCAACGACCCGGGCGGTGCGGGCGCCATCACGGCTGCGCTGTTCCTGCAGCACTTCGTCGGCGACGTCCCGTGGGCGCACCTCGACATCGCCTCCGTCGGCGACGTCGAGAAGGAGTGGCACGAGTGGACGGTCGGGCCGTCCGGCTTCGGCGCCCGCGCGCTGCTCAGCTGGCTGGGCACCCCCGAGCCGCTCGCCGGCATCGGGGACTGACCGACCGGGTCAGTCGGCCTCGGGGACCCACTCCTTCTTCGCGACCAGCAGGCCGTCGCCGACCGGCAGCAGCGCCGGCACGAGGCCCTCGGTGTCCTTGACCTGCTGGACCAGCTCGCGGATCGCGACGGTCTCGTCGTCGCGCTGGGCCGGGTCGGCGACCCGGTCGTGCCACAGGGCGTTGTCGAACGCCACCACGCCGCCGGGGCGGAGCAGGCGCAGCGCCTCGGAGAGGTAGGCGCCGTACTCGCGCTTGTCGCCGTCGGCGAAGACGATGTCGTAGTGGCCGTCGGTGAGGCGAGGCAGCACGTCGAGCGCGGAGCCCGCGATGGTGCGCACCCGCTGCGGCGCGATGCCGGCCTCCTTGAACGACTCCTTCGCCAGGCGCTGGTGCTCGGCCTCGACGTCGACGGTGGTCAGCACCCCGTCGGGGCGCATGCCGCGCAGCAGCCACACCCCGGAGACGCCGGTGCCGGTGCCGATCTCGACGATCGCGCGGGCGTCGAGGACGGAGGCGAGCAGGCGCAGGGTCGCGCCGGTGCCGGCGCCGATCGGCGTCACGCCGACCTCCTCGGCGCGCGCCCGGGCAGCCGCCAGGACGTCGTCCTCGTCGACGTAGGTGTCGGCGAAGGTCCAGCTGGTCGCGTTCATGGGAGTCGGAGCCACGGGGCCAACCCTATTCCCCGCGGTGCCCGTCGCGTCGGAGGCGGGAACAGTGGGTCCACGCCGTTCGTTGGGTTCTTTCACAGGGAACGTTCAGGACCGACCCCTAGCGTGAGAGGAGCCAGCACACCTTGGCGCTGATCCAGCGGAAGAAGGCCACCATGAGGGAGCCCGTCGATCGACAGCCCCCGGCCGCGCCCGGGGACCCGGAGCTCTCCTGGGAGCGCATCGTCGAGGAGCACTCCGACCGTGTCTACCGCCTCGCGCTGCGCCTGACCGGCAACCGCCACGACGCCGAGGACCTCACCCAGGAGGTCTTCGTCCGGGTGTTCCGCTCGCTGCACACCTACCGCCCCGGCACCTTCGAGGGCTGGCTGCACCGGATCACCACGAACCTCTTCCTCGACCAGGCCCGCCGCAAGCAGCGGATCCGGTTCGACGCCCTGTCCGACGAGCGCGCCGCCCGGCTGGCGAGCGCCTCGCCGGCCCCCGAGCTCGCCTACGCCGACCAGACCTTCGACGACGACGTCGAGGCCGCCCTCGCCGCGCTGCCGCCGGACTTCCGCGCCGCGGTCGTGCTCTGCGACATCGAGGGCCTCAGCTACGAGGAGATCGCGGAGATCCTCGGCGCCAAGCTCGGCACCGTGCGCTCGCGCATCCACCGCGGCCGGTCCCTGCTGCGCAAGGCGCTCGCCCACCGCGCCCCGGCCCCCGGCCGCACCCAGCACGCCGGTCCCGTCTCACCGGTGGCCACGTCGTGATCGGCCACCTCGGCAACCGGGTCAGCGCGCTGCTGGACGGCCAGCTCTCCGCGCGGGAGACCGAGGAGGCCTGGGAGCACGTCTACTCGTGCCACGCCTGCCGCGACCTCGTCGAGCGGGAGGGCTGGGTCAAGACCCGGCTCGCCGGGCTGTGCGGCGACGCCGGTGCCGCCCCCTCGGGCCTCAAGGGCTCGCTGATGAGCATGCCGCCGGGTGACGCGCTGCTGGCCGGGCCGTGCCGCGAGACGTCCGCGCGGCGTACCGGCGCGGTCGTGATCGGCGGCAGCGCCGTCGGCGCCGCGATCCTGGGCGTCGTCGCCCTCGGCTTCGTCTCGTCCTCCGCGCCGCCGGCCGACCGGCGCCCGCCGGTCACCCAGATCGGCACCAACGTGCCGAGCACCCCGGCCACCCCTGCGCCGAGCACGGGCACCGGCAGCACGCTGTACGGCGGGGGGACGGGCCAGCCGATCCCGGTGCGCCGCATGCTGCCCTGAACCGGTCCCCGTTGGACCCATCGGCGATGATGGACCGGTGAACGACGAGCACGACGACGACCAGGAGCCCACCCAGCCCATCGCGGCCGAGGGTGGCGCGGAGCCGGCCCCGCCGCCGGTGTCCCCTTGGGCGCCCCCGGCCCCCGGTACCGCCCCGCTCCCGCAGGAGCCGAGCCGGCCCGAGCCGACCGCCGTCCTGGCGTCCGACTCCCTCGGTGAGCTGCGCACCGAGCCCCAGGCCGGGCCGCCGGAGGCCCCGCCGATGGCTCCCTCGCTGCTGCCGCCGGCCCCGCCCGCGCCGCCGACGACCGCTGACCTGTCGGTCCGTCGCCCGCAGCCCGGCAGCTCCGCCGGCCTGCGCTGGCCGCTCGTCGCGCTCATCGCCCTGCTCGTCGGCCTCGGCGGCGGTTTCCTCGGCGCCCTCGCCTACGACCAGGTCTCCGACGACGGCGGCGTGCAGGGTCCCGGCTACGCCACCGGTGGGCTCTCCGACGTCGACCTCGAGGACGTCGCGCCGCTGGACGCACCCGGCTCGGTCGCCGACGTCGCGAAGGTGATCCTCCCCAGCACCGTCCAGATCCTCGCCGAGTACGACGGCCAGGACGCCGGCGCCACCGGCTCCGGCTGGGTGATGGACTCCAACGGGCACATCGTGACCAACAACCACGTCGTCGCCGACGCCGCGAAGAACAGCGGCCCGATCGTCGTGGTCGACCACCAGCGCAACCGCTACGACGCCGAGGTCGTGGGCCGCAGCCCGGTCTACGACCTGGCCATCCTCTTCGTGCAGGACTTCGACGGCCTCAAGCCGGCCACGATGGGCTACTCCGCCAAGCTGCAGGTCGGCGAGCCCGTCGTCGCGGTCGGCTCCCCGCTCGGGCTGCACGACACCGTCACCTCCGGCATCGTGAGCTACCTCCACCGCCCGGTCACCACCGGCCGCACGGCCGACGACTCGTCGTACATCGACGCGGTGCAGACCGACGCGGCCATCAACCCGGGCAACTCGGGCGGCCCGCTGGTCAACCAGAAGGGCGAGGTCGTCGGGGTCAACTCGGCCATCGCCACCGCTGGTGGCGGCGGCTCCACCGACCGCGACGCCGGCAACATCGGCGTCGGCTTCGCCATCCCCGTCGAGCAGGTGCGGATCACCGCCGACCAGATCCTCAAGTCCGGCAAGGCGCAGTACCCCGTCATCGGCGCGAAGGTGAAGACCGGCGGCATCCCGACCGGCGAGGGGGCCGAGCTCGACGAGATCATCGCCAAGAGCCCCGCCGAGGCCGCGGGCCTGCGCAAGGGCGACATCATCACGCACGTCAACGGCGTGCGGGTGACCGACGGCATCGGCCTGATCGTCGCGATCCGGACCTACCAGCCCGGCCAGACGATCGAGTTCACCGTCGAGCGCGGCAAGGACGAGCAGAAGGTCGAGGTCACCCTCGACGGCGAGGACGGCTGAGCGCGTTCACCACGAGCCTCAGCGGTCGGCGTCGGAGTCCACGAACGGGTGCTCGGCGACGTACTCCTGGGTGAGGCGGTACTGCGTGGCGATGAACTCCTCCAGCTTCGCCGCCTCGACGCGCCACTGGCCGCGGCCGCCCAGCTTGATCGCGGGCAGCTCGCCGCGGCGGACCAGCGCGTAGACCTGCGCGCTGGAGGTGTTCAGCACCTCGGCGACGTCGGCGAGGGTGAGGAACCTCGGGGTGTCGGCCATGGGGCCATCGTCGCACCCGGCCCGGCGGTTGCCGAGCGCGGCACGCGCGGCCTGTGGACGAGCGGCTGGCGGCCGACGGCGGCGGGTTGCATGATGAGCCGGTGTCCAGAGATCTCGGGAGCTCTCCGGGCACGCCTGTCCCGCCGGCCACCCGCGTGGCCAGGCCGGGGTGGCGTGACCCGCGGTTGTGGGTCGGCGTCCTGCTCGTCGCCGGCTCGGTCGTCCTCGGTGCCCGGCTGCTCGCGGCCGCCGACGACACCGTCGCCGTCTGGGGGCTGGCCGCCGACCGGGGGAGCGGTGCACCGGTCGTCGCCGGCGACCTCGAGGTGCACCGGGTGCGCTTCGCCGACGACGCGACGCTGGAGCGCTACTTCCCGGCGGACGAGCCCGTCCCCGACGCCCTGGTGCTGACCCGGCCGGTCGGCGCCGGCGAGCTGCTCGCCCGCTCCTCGGTCGGAGCGGCCGACAGCGTCCGGGTCGTCCAGGTCCCGCTCGCGGTCGACCCGCAGCAGGTCTCGCCCGACGTGGCCACCGGCGCGGTCGTCGACGTGTGGGTGCGTGACGGTGCGGCCGCGCCGGACGACGCGCCGCCGGGCACCGAGCCGGCGCTCAGCGAGGTGACCGTCCTCGCCGCGCCCGCGTACGACGACACGTTCGCCGTCTCCGGCACGCGGCAGGTCGTGGTGGCGGTCGACGACGGGCAGGCGGCGGCGTTCGAGCGGCTGCTCGCCGGCCTGCAGGACCCGGTCATCCGCATCCACCAGCGGTCGTGACGCCGTGGTGAGCCCCGACGTCACCGTCGTCCTGCTGGTCTCGACCGGCGCGGCGTGGGAGCCGCGTGCGCTCGCCGCGCTGCAGGAGCACCCGGCGACGGTGGTGCTCAAGCGCTGCGTCGACGTCGCCGACCTGCTCGCGACCGCCAGCACCGGCCAGGCCGACGTCGCGGTGCTGCCGGCCGACCTCGCCGGGCTCGACGCCGGCGTGGTCGACGAGCTCGGGCGCACCGGCGTCCGCGTGGTCGGGGTGACCACGGACCCGGCCGCGACCCGCCCGCTCGCGGCCCGGGTCGGGCTGGTGACCCTGCTCGACGCAGGCCGTGCAGCCGACGTGGCCGGCGTGGTGACCTCGCTGCCCGCCGACCCGACGGCCCCACCGGCCGCACCAGCCCTGCCCGACCCGACGCTGCCGGCGCCGCACGGGGGAGCCGCGGCCGACGGTGTGCCCGGCCGGGTGGTCGCGGTCTGGGGCCCGGCGGGCGCACCGGGCCGGACCACGGTCGCCAGCGCGCTCGCGGGCGAGCTGGCGCGGCGCGGCCTCGGCACGCTGCTGGTCGACGCCGACCCCTACGGCGGCGCGGTCGCGCAGCAGCTCGGCATCCTCGACGAGGTCTCCGGCCTGCTGGCCGCCGCCCGGCTCGTCGCGTCCGGCACCGTGGCGGAGCGGTTCCCCGGCGTGCAGCGCCGGCTGTCGGACCGGCTGCGGGTCGTCACCGGCCTGCCGCGCCCGGATCGCTGGGCCGAGGTGCGGCCGGGCACGCTGGCCGCGCTGCTCGAGCACGCCCGCCGCGACGGCCAGGTCGTCGTGGACACCGGCTTCAGCATCGAGGTCGACCCGGCGGCCGACCCGGCCCGCCCCGCGCGCAACGACCTCACCCGCGAGGCGCTCGAGGCGGCCGACGACGTGGTGCTCGTCGGCGGGGCCGACCCGGTGGGCCTGGCCCGCCTGGCGCGCGCCCTCACCGACCTGGACGACCTGCTCCCCGGCGTCGCGCCGCGGGTCGTGGTCAACCGGATGCGGCCGACCCTGGGCTGGCGCGAGTCCGACGTCGTGGACATGCTCGCCGGCTTCGGCGCCGGCAGCGGCGTGCACTTCCTGCCCGACGACCAGCCGGCCGTCGACCGGGCGCTCGTCTCCGGCCGGCTGCTCGTGGAGTCGGGTGACTCGTCGCTGTCCAGGGCGGTCGGCGCGCTCCTCGACGCGATGGCCGTCAGGCGCTGAACAGCAACATCAACCCGCCGGCGGTGAACGCCACCATGACCACCAGCAGCGAGAGCTGGCCGGTCACCTGGTCGCGCTTCGGCAGCAGCGTGAGGGCCCGGTCGTGGGCGGCGACCGCCGCGACGACGTGGCCGACGACGACCGCGAGCACCTTGATCGTGGCCAGCACCTGCGGGTGGTAGGAGAACCAGTACGACGGCTCGACGGCCGCCGTGCCGAGGATGTCCCACCCCTTGCCGAAGGGGTCGCTGGCCCGGGCCAGGGTCTGCGTGCCGACGTCGACGAAGAGCGTCAGGTAGTGCGCCACGAAGTAGCCCAGGATGATCGGGATGATCGAGTGGGCGTAGAGCCGTGGCAGCTCCCGGCGCGCGAGGCCCTCGGCCGACGGCGTGAGCGCGCTGCCGAGCGCGAACAGGCCGCCCGCGAGGACGACGAACACGAGCAGCGCCACGTTGTCGAGGTAGACCTTGCCGATGCTGGCGTCCTGGTAGAAGCGCACCCAGAACGTCGACTCGCGGAAGGAGTCGAAGGCGGTGCTGCCGAAGAGCACGCCGACGACCGCGACCAGGCCCGGCCGCGGCGCGGTGGTCGACAGGTTCGCCAGCGGGCTGCGCAGCACCAGGCGGCCCTCCTCGTCGCGCGCCCACGGCGAGAGCTTCGCGATGAGCGAGGAGAACACCTCGAACGGGTCGCCGTGCTCGTAGAAGCGGTTGCCGAACACCGCTCCGCCGACGAGCATCGCCCCGACGTAGACGGCGCACCAGAAGCGCACCGACCCGAGCTCGGTGGGGTACTCGTAGGCGAGCTCGAACCACACGAACGCGTAGAGCCCGACCGCGGCCGGCCAGTAGCCGAGCCGCTCGGGCCAGGGCAGCAGCCCGGCGTCGGGGTCGCTCCCGGCCAGCCGCGCGATCCCGGCGTTGAGGGTGCGGACCGGGCTGATCGCCCTCCACACCGGTCCGAGCAGCGCGGAGGCGAAGACGAGGCCGACCCACCACCAGACGAAGAAGATCCCGAAGAACGGGTTGGTCAGCGCGTCCTGGCCGGCCACGGCCACCGCGACGGTGTACGCCGCCAGGACCAGCCCGAGCACGCGCGCACCCACCCGGAAGGCGCTCGACGACACGAGGCGGTCGAGCCACGACCACACCGCCCGGCCGGTGACCGGCTTGCCGTCGTAGCGCGGCTGGCGCCAGGCGACGACCAGCACCGTGAACGACACCACCAGCGCCGCGACCGCACCGGAGACGGCCAGCTCCAGCGAGATCGGCAGGTCGGCCTGCCCGCCGATCCCGTGGGCCAGGACGGTGCCGCCGGTGCCGCCGGTGCCGCCGGTCAACGGACCTCGAGCTGGACGATGATCTGGCCCAGCTCGTGCGACTCGACGGCGACCACGCCCGGCCGGTCGATGGCGATGCCCAGCGTGGTCGTGCCGGCGTCGTACTCCAGCTGCTGCTCGGGGTCGGAGTGCAGGTGCAGCTCGCCGGGCTCGTCGGCGGTCACGACCAGGTCGACCGGCTGGCCGGCACCGACCTCGACGCGCTCGCCGCTCGGGTCCACCTTGCCGCCCTCGATGGTGATGTCGATCGTCACCACCTCGTCGGACCCGCTCTTCTCGTCGTCACCGCAGGCGGTGACCGTTCCCAGCAGGGCGACGCCGCAGAGCACGGCGCCGACAGCGCGCAGCCGCATCTGTCCTCCTCGTCGGGGAGCCGACACACGACGGACCACTCAGGTCCGGCTCCCGGGTCTCTGCCAGAATCTCATGCAGACCCCAAGGCGGCCGGATGGGGCCGGTCGCCCGAGGTTCCCCGGGGGTCGCCGACAGGTTGGAGGACGACGTGGTGGATCGGGTGCGTCCGCGCGACCTGACGTTCCTGGCGGAGGAGACGCCGGAGACGCCTCTCCACAACGCCACGATCGAGATCTTCGACCCGGGCGAGGGGGAGGGGGCGTTCGACCACGCCCGGCTGATCGAGCTGATCCGTGACCGGATCGCGTTCGTGCCGCGCTACCGCCAGCGGCTGCAGTCGGTGCCCGGCCACCTCGCCAACCCGGTGTGGGTCGACGACGAGAACTTCGACATCGGCTTCCACGTGCGCCGCTCGGCGCTGCCGCGCCCCGGTACGTCGGCGCAGCTGCTCGAGCTCGTGTCGCGCATCGTCTCGCGCCCGCTCGACCGCAGCCGGCCGCTGTGGGAGATCTACTTCGTGGAGGGCCTCGAGGGCGGCCGGGTCGCGCTGCTGTCCAAGACCCACCAGGCGCTCGTCGACGGTGTGCACACCGTCGACCTCGGCCAGCTGCTGCTCGACCTCCAGCCCGAGTCCCGCGAGCTCGAGCCCGACGACTGGGCGCCGCGGCGCTCGCCCAACCCCGCCGCGCTGCTCAGCGGCGCCGTCCGCGAGAACCTCACCGACCCCGGCGTGCTGCTGGACTCGGTGCGCACCGGCTCGCGCGCCGTGGCCCGCGAGGCCGACCGGCGCAGCGAGCGGGTCCGCTCCTTCGTCGCCGCCGCGACCGGCCGGCGGCCCAAGCGCCAGCGGGGCGTGATCAACGGCCCGCTCTCGCAGCAGCGCCGGGTGGTGACGGTCGAGACGAAGCTCGCCGACTACCGCACCGTGCGCCAGGCCCACGGCGGCACCGTCAACGACGTCATCCTCGCCACGGTGACCGGCGCGCTGCGGGCGTGGCTGATGACCCGCTCGGAGTCGATGGGCGGGCTGCGCCAGGTCCGCGCCGTCGTGCCGGTCTCGGTGATCGACGAGGAGCTCGAGGCCACCTCGCTGGGCAGTCAGATCGCCGCCCACTTCGTCGACCTGCCCATCGGGGAGGCGAGCCCGGTGGTGCGCCTGCACCAGGTGTCCTACTCCTTCCAGGCGCACAAGGACACGGGTCGCAGCGTCGCCGCCAACCGGCTCGCCGGGATCGCCGGCTTCGCACCGACCACCTTCCACGCGATCGGGTCGCGGGTCGCCGCGACCGAGCTGCGCCGCGGCTACCAGCTCTCGGTCACCAACGTGCCCGGGCCGCAGGCGCCGCTGTACGCCGCCGGCGCGCGGATGCTGGCCAGCTTCCCGGTGCCGCCGCTGACGGCGGGGCACCCGCTGGCGATCGGCGTGACGTCGTACGACGGCGGCGTGTTCTACGGCATCACCGCGGACCGCGACTGGATCCCGGACGCCGAGCTGCTGGGCGCGTGCGTGCGCGAGGCCCTCGACGAGCTGCTGGACCTGTCCACGGCGTCGCGGGAGCGTGCGCCGCGGGGCCGGCGCGGCCCGCGCGCGAAGCCCAAGGCCCGCGACTGACCCGTTCCGTCGCGTGCGACGATGACGGGGTGATCCCGCAGCACCTCGGCGCCCTGCACCCGATCGAGCAGGTCGCCACCATCGTCCTGGCCTTCGGCCCGTTCGTCGTGCTCGGGATCGTGATCCTGCTCCGGCGCCGCGCGGAGCTCGCCGAGGAGCAGCAGGAGCAGCAGGAGGCCCGGTCCGCCGACGGCGAACCGGGCCCCGACGAGGCTCGCTAGCGCGCCAGCCAGGCCTGGCCGGTGCGCTCCTCGGCCCTCAGCGCGGAGCCGAGCAGCTTGGCGATCAGGTCCTCGATCTTGCCCGCGACGAGCGGGATCTTGACCGTGATGTCGAGGGTGACGGTCTCGATGGTCCTGCCGTCCTTCTCCACGAGCACCGCGGTGCCCTTCATGTCCCCGGGCTTGCCCGGGATCGTGACGTGGATGTCGGCGTGCGAGGCGCTGGACCACGCCTCGGTCTGCACGATCGTGACGCTGTCGCCGACGATCTTCTTCGCGAAGCCGGGGACCTTGTCCGTCGGCTGGCTCATCTCGATCCGGACGGCCTTCTCGTTGGCGTCGCCCTCGATCGCCACCGTGTACGACGTGGCCCGCTGGTTGCGGCACACCTCCTGCCGGAACTCGGGGTCCGACAGCATCGCGGCCACCTCGATCAGCGGCGCGTCGTACGTCATCTCGTGCACCAGTCGCTTTGCCATGCTCAGCGTTCTCCCCTCAGCCAGGCGGTGCCCACGGCGTGCTCCGCGGACAGGCCCCCGTCGATGTTGTCGGCCATGACCTTCTCCAGCTTCCCGCCGACCAGCGGGACCTTGACGGTCACCTCGAGCTCCTGCACGTAGGTCGTGCCGCCACTGCCGGGGACGAGCGAGGCCGTGCCGCTGGCCGTGGTCGGCTTGCCCGGGGCGGTGATCTCGATGGTGCCGGACGTGGCGTCGGACCACTCCTCGCGCACCACGGCGCGGGTGGTGTCCCCGGTGATCTTGCGGGCGATCGCCGGCAGGCCGGCGGTGTCCTGGACCTGGTCGCTGACCATCGTGAAGCCGGACGCGGTCGGGGTGATCGTCACGTCGACGGACACCACTCCCTGCGCCCGGGCCACCTTCTCGCGGAACGCGGGGTCGGCCAGCATGGCGAACACCTCGTCCGGCCCCGCCTCGTAGGCGAGCTCGCGTCGGAACTTCATGGCCGCCATCATGGCCCACCCGTCCCCGGCGCCGATGGTGACCGGCCGGTAACGGCGGCATGTTGTCGAGGTCACTCGTTCGGCCTACGTTGAGAGGGTGTCAACGACGACGCTGCCGGCCTCGGCGACGGGGCCCGACCGTGACCGCATCTTCGAGCAGGCCGCCGCCGCGGCCGGACCACAGAAGGGATCCGGCGGACCACCGCGTGACGACCTGCCGCAGCTGCTGCCGGCCTTCTACCGCCACGTCGCGACCGAGGAGCTCGCCGCCCGCAGCGACATCGACGTCTACGGCGCGTTCGCCTCGCACCACCACCTCGCGCTCGAGCGCGAGCCGGGGACCGCGAAGGTGCGGGTGTTCACCCCGACCGTCGCCGAGCACGGCTGGTCCGCGGCCGGGCACTCCGTGGTGGAGGTCGTCACCGACGACATGCCCTTCCTGGTCGACTCGCTGACGATGCTGCTGGCACGGATGGTCCACGACGTCCGCACGGTCGTGCACCCCACCTTCGACGTGCGCCGCGACGCCGCCGGGCACCTGCTGTCGGTGGAGCCGGTCGCGTCCGGCTCGGTGACGCCGTCCGAGGAAGCGGTGCGCGAGTCGTGGATGCACATCGAGATCGGCCGCCTCGGCGGCAGCAGCGACGACCCGGACGAGCAGTACGACGAGGTCGCGGCTGCCTGCCACCGGGTGCTCTCCGACATCCGCGCCGCCGTCGAGGACTGGTCGGCGATGCAGGCCCGGGTCACCGACATCGTCGAGGGCCTCGCCTCCGAGCCGCCACCGCTCGACGCGGAGGAGGTGCGTCGTACCCGCGAGCTGCTGGGGTGGCTCGCCGACGAGCACTTCACCTTCCTCGGCTACCGCGAGTACGTGCTCGACCAGGTCGAGCTGGCGGACTCCGAGGGGCCCGAGGACGTGCTGCGGCCGGTGCCCGGCTCCGGGCTCGGCATCCTGCGCGAGACGGCCGTCGACGGCGACACCTCCGTCGCGTTCAGCCGGCTGCCGGAGGCGGTCAAGGCCAAGGCGCGGGAGAAGACGCTGCTGGTGATGGCCAAGGCCAACTCCCGCTCGACGGTGCACCGGCCGGCGTACCTCGACTACGTCAGCGTGAAGACCTTCGACGACGCCGGTGAGGTCGTCGGCGAGCGTCGCTTCCTGGGGCTGCTGTCCAGCGCGGCCTACACCGAGTCGCTGCTGCAGATCCCGCTGCTGCGCGAGAAGGTCGCCGAGGTGCTCGAGCGCAGCGGCTACGACGCGCGCAGCCACGACGGCGCCGCCCTGCTCGACACCCTCGAGACCTACCCGCGCGACGAGCTCTTCCACACCCCGGTCGAGGAGCTGTCGCCGATCGTCGAGGCCGCGATGCAGGCGCGCGAGCGCCGGGCGGTCCGGTTGTTCATCCGCCGCGACACCTACGCCCGCTACCTGTCGGTGCTCGTCTACCTGCCGCGCGACCGTTACAACACCGGCGTCCGCCAGCGGTTCGTGAAGATCCTCGTCGACCAGATCGGCCGCGGCCGGATCGGCCCCGAGGACGTCGAGTTCAACGTGAGCATCAACGAGTCCACGACCGCGCGGGTGCACTTCGTCGTGCACCTGCCCAAGGGCGAGCTGGTGCCCGACGACATCGACAGCGCCGACCTCGAGCGGCGTCTCGTCGACGCCTCCCGCTCGTGGCAGGAGGACTTCCTGCAGGCCGTCATCGCGGAGTACGGCGAGGAGGTCGGTGCGCTGCTCGGTCGGCGCTACGTCGACGCGTTCCCCGAGGCCTACAAGGAGGACTTCAACCCCCGCGCCGCGGCGGTGGACCTCGGCCGGATCGAGGCGATCCAGGGCGAGTCGGGCATCGACCAGTCGCTCTACGCCGACCTGGACGCCGCGGACGGCGAGGCCCGGCTGAAGGTCTTCCGCGTCGGGGAGCCGCTGTCGCTGAGCGGCGTGCTGCCGATGCTGTCGTCGATGGGTGTCGAGGTCGTCGACGAGCGGCCCTACTCGCTGACCGGCCTGGACCGTCGTACCCACGTCTACGACTTCGGTCTGCGCTACCACGAGGCCATGCCCGACCACGCCCGCGAGCTCTTCTCCGACGCCCTGCGGGCGATGTGGGACGGGCGCACCGAGGTCGACGGGTTCAACCGGCTGGTGCTGCGCGCCCAGCTGACCTGGCGCCAGGCGATGGTGCTGCGCGCCTACGCGAAGTACATGCGGCAGGGCAACAGCCCGTTCGCCCTCGACTCGATCGAGCAGGCCCTGGTCGACAACGTCGAGCTGGCGCGGCTGCTCGTGCTGCTGTTCGAGACCCGCTTCGACCCGGGCGCCGACGACGGCCGCACCGAGCGCGAGGAAGGCCTGGTCAGCCAGATCAGCGCTGCCCTGGACGACGTGGCCAGCCTCGACCACGACCGGATCCTGCGCTCCTACCTGACCCACGTGCAGGCGACGTTGCGGACCAACTACTTCCAGGACGCCGACGGTGACCCGAAGGCCTACCTCGCGCTGAAGCTCGAGCCGTCGGCGATCCCGGACCTGCCCGAGCCGCGGCCGAAGTTCGAGATCTTCGTCTACTCGCCGCGGGTCGAGGGCGTGCACCTGCGCTTCGGCTCCGTCGCGCGCGGCGGCCTGCGCTGGTCGGACCGGCGCGACGACTTCCGCACCGAGATCCTCGGCCTGGTCAAGGCGCAGATGGTCAAGAACACCGTGATCGTGCCGGTCGGTGCGAAGGGCGGGTTCTACGCCAAGCAGCTGCCCGACCCGAGCGACCGCGAGGCGTGGCTGGCCGAGGGCGTCGAGTGCTACAAGACGTTCATCCGGGGCCTGCTCGACGTCACCGACAACCTGGTCGACGGCAAGAACGTCCCGCCGACGAACGTCGTGCGCCACGACGCCGACGACTCCTACCTCGTCGTCGCTGCCGACAAGGGCACCGCCAGCTTCTCCGACATCGCCAACGGCGTCGCGAAGGACTACGGCTTCTGGCTCGGCGACGCCTTCGCCAGCGGCGGCTCGGTCGGCTACGACCACAAGGCGATGGGCATCACCGCCCGCGGCGCGTGGGTGTCCGTGCGCCGCCACTTCCGCGAGATGGGCATCGACTGCCAGAACGAGGACATCACCGTCGTCGGCATCGGCGACATGTCCGGCGACGTCTTCGGCAACGGCATGCTCTGCTCGGAGCACATCCGGCTGGTCGCCGCGTTCGACCACCGCGACATCTTCATCGACCCGGAGCCCGACGCGGCGTCGTCGTACGCCGAGCGCAAGCGGCTCTTCGAGCTGCCGCGCTCGAGCTGGCAGGACTACGACACGTCGCTGATCTCGAAGGGCGGCGGCGTGTTCAGCCGCAGTGCGAAGTCGATCCCGATCAACGCCGAGATCCGTGGCGCCCTGGGCATCACCGGGCACGTCGAGCGGATGACCCCGGCCGAGCTGATGCGGGCGATCCTGCTCGCGCCGGTCGACCTGCTCTGGAACGGCGGGATCGGCACCTACGTCAAGGCGTCGACCGAGACCAACGCCGACGCCGGCGACAAGGCCAACGACGCCATCCGCGTCGACGGCGGCCAGCTGCGCGCCCGCTGCGTGGGCGAGGGCGGCAACCTCGGCTTCACACAGCGCGGCCGGATCGAGTACGCCGCCGAGGGCGGCCGGATCAACACCGACTTCATCGACAACTCCGCCGGCGTGGACACCTCCGACCACGAGGTGAACCTCAAGATCCTCCTCGACCGGGTCGTGCTCGCCGGCGACCTGACCACCAAGCAGCGCAACGAGCTGCTGGCGTCGATGACCGACGAGGTGGCCGAGCTGGTGCTGCGCGACAACTACGAGCAGAACCTCGCCCTGGCCAACGCCGCCAGGAACGCCCCGTCGCTGTTGCACGTGCACGAGCAGTGGATGCGCGACCTCGAGTCCCGCGGCCTGCTCGACCGCGAGCTGGAGGCACTGCCGCCGACCCGCGAGGTGAAGCGGCGGATCGAGGCGGGCGGGGCGCTGACCCAGCCGGAGCTGTCGGTGCTGATGGCCTACACGAAGATCGTGCTCGCCGAGGAGCTGCTGGCCTCCGACCTGCCCGAGGACCCGTACCTCGACCTCGACCTGCGCTCGTACTTCCCCGAGCCGGTCCGCGAGGGCTTCCCGGAGCAGATCGGCGCGCACCCGCTGCGTCGGGAGATCATCGTGACCCAGGTCGTCAACGACCTCGTCAACGGAGCCGGCATGACCTACTGGCCGCGGCTGGCGGGGGAGACCGGCGCGAGCCCGGCCGAGCTCACCCGCGCCAACTTCGTGGCGCGCGAGATCTACGGCTCGCTGGAGCTGCGGCGCGAGCTGGAGCAGTACGACAACGTCCTCGACGCCGGCCTGCAGACCCGGATGCGCGTGGAGATGCGCACCCTCGTCGAGCGTGCCTCGCGCTGGCTGGTGACCAACCGGCGGCCCCCGCTGGACAGCCAGGCCAACGTGGAGTTCTTCGCGGGCCGGGTGCAGGAGACGATGCTCGAGCTCCCGTCGCTGCTGACCGGCGCCGAGCTGTCGTCGTACGAGAAGCGCCGCTCGTCGCTGGAGTCGCAGTCGGTGCCCGAGGACCTCGCGGCCCGGGTGGCGGCGTTCGACGTGGCCTACACGCTGCTCAACATCGTCGAGATCGCCGACCGCACCGACCTGGCGCCTGCCGAGGTCGCCCGCGTGCACTTCACGCTGGGGGAGCGGCTCGGGGTGTCCGCGCTGCAGCAGCGGATCGTCGAGCTCCCGCGGGCCGACCAGTGGCAGACGATGGCGCGTGCGGCGTTGCGCGACGACCTGCATGCCGTGCACGCGCAGCTCACCGGCGAGGTGCTCACCGCGACCGCCGAGCTGTCGCCGGAGTCGGACGAGGACCCGCAGGACTTCGCCTCCCGCCGCGTGGCGAGCTGGGAGGGCAACGCCGGCGGCGTCGTCGACCAGGCGATCGGCGCCCTGCGCGCGGTGTGCGCCGACGAGCCGGCGGACCTCGCGAAGGTGTCGGTCGGGCTGCGGGTGGTGCGCGGACTGCTCGCCTGAAACGGATTTGAGAGGCCTCTCCCCACCTTCTAGGGTCGTGTCGATGCCAGCCATTGACGTGAACGACCTGACCAAGAGGTACGGCGACCTCACCGCGGTCGACAGCGTGAGCCTGCAGGTGTCCGAGGGCGAGTTCGTCGGCGTGCTCGGGCCGAACGGGGCAGGCAAGACCACGCTGCTCGAGATGGTGGAGGGCCTGCGCAAGCCCGACGGCGGGGAGGTGCGGGTGCTCGGCGAGCCGGTCTGGCCGCGCAACCCGCGCCTGCAGCCGCGCATCGGCGTGCAGCTGCAGGCGTCGTCCTTCTTCGAACGGCTCACCGCGCGCGAGCAGATCCACACCTTCGCCAGCCTGTACGGCGTCGGGGCGGGCCCGGCCGACGAGTGGCTCGAGCGGGTGGGGCTCACGGACAAGGCCGCCACCCGGGTCGAGGACCTCTCCGGTGGGCAGGCGCAGCGGCTCTCGATCGCGTGTGCCCTGGTCCACGACCCCGAGCTGGTCTTCCTCGACGAGCCGACCTCCGCGCTGGACCCGCAGGCCCGGCGCAACCTGTGGGACCTGCTGTCGTCGATCAACGACAGCGGCCGCACCGTCGTGCTGACGACGCACTACATGGACGAGGCCGAGGTGCTGTGCGACCGGGTCGCGGTCATGGACCACGGCCGGATCCTGCAGTTCGACACCCCGGCCGCGCTGGTCCGCGGCCTCGACGCGCCGGTCCGGATCACGGTCGCGCCCGGCGTCCTGACCGCCGCCGAGGCTGCCGCGATCCCCGGCGTCCAGGAGACCCACGAGGACGTCGACGGCGTGGTGCTGGTGACCCGCGACCCGGCTGGGGTCATCAGCGCACTCGCGGCGGGTGACCACCTCGACGGGGTGACGGTGCAGACCGGCACCCTGGAGGACCTCTTCCTGGCCCTGACCGGGCGGGAGTACCGCGCATGAGGTCGACACCGTTCTGGGCGCTGTCGGAGGCGATGCTGCGCGGCTTCCTCCGCGACCGCGCGTCGGTCTTCTTCGCCATCATCTTCCCGCTGATGTTCCTCGTCCTGTTCGGCGGCATCCTCGGCAACCAGGACCAGCCGAAGGTCGACCTGATCAAGGTCGGCTCCGTGCCGCTGGTCGACGAGCTGCCGGAGGAGGCCCGCGCCGCGTTCGACGAGGCCTTCGAGGTGTCCGAGGAGGACGATCTCGACGCCGCGCTCACCGAGGTCCGCAAGGGCGACGCCGACGTGGCCATCGAGCAGCGCGGCGACGAGCTGGTCGCGCACTACACGCAGACCGACCAGGTGAAGGCCGCCGTCACCCAGGGCACGCTGCGGGCCTTCGTGGACGGGGCCAACGTCGCAGCGACGGGCAACCCGCCGGCGTACTCCTTCAGCGCGGAGCGGGTCGAGGACGAGTCGCTCTCGGTGATCCAGTACGTCACGCCCGGCCTGCTCGGCTGGGCGATCGCGATGAGCGCCGCCTTCGGTGCCGCCGCGACCCTGCRGGGCKGGCGGCAGTCGAAGCTGCTGCGCCGCCTGCAGCTCGCGCCGGTCAGCACCGGCACCATCGTGACCGCGCGGGTCGCGGTGACCCTGGCGATCTCGATGGTGCAGCTCGCGGTCTTCCTCGGCCTCGGCGCCGCGGCGTTCGACCTGCAGCTCACCGGGTCGTGGTGGATGTCGATCCCGATCGTGGTGGTCGGCACCCTGTGCTTCATGGCGGTCGGCCTGCTCGCCGGCGCCCTGGCGAAGACCACCGAGGGTGCGGTCAACCTGGCGAACTTCCTGGTCCTGCCGATGGCCTTCCTCAGCGGGTCGTTCTTCCCGCTGGACGGCACCCCCACCTGGCTGCAGCGCCTGTCGGACCTGATGCCGCTCAAGCACTTCAACACGGGCATGCTCGACGTGATGGTGCGGGGCGAGGGGCCGGCCGCGGCCGCCGTACCGCTGCTCATCCTGGCCGGCTTCGCGGTCGTCGTGGGGCTGCTGGCGGCGCGACTCTTCCGATGGGACTCCGCCTAGCCGCTCCAGCCACTAGCGTGGGCGTCCGACGAACGTCCGGGAGGAGACCCCATGCTCGACCACACCGTGCTCGCGGCGTCGCCGGGGACGGGAGCGGTCCTCGACTTCGCCGTCGTGCTGGCCCTGCTCGCGCTGATCATCGTGGTTGCCCGGGCCGCTGGCATGCTGGTCGCGAAGGTCGGCGTACCGCCGGTCGTGGGCGAGATCGCCGCCGGCGTGATGCTCGGCCCGAGCCTGCTCGGCATGGAGCTCAGCGGCGACCTGTTCCCGGTCGACCAGCGCTCCTTCCTCGAGGTCCTGGCCAGCCTGGGCCTGGTGCTGTTCATGTTCGTCGTCGGCCTCGAGCTCGACATCTCGCTGGTCAAGGGCCGCGAGAAGGTCGCCGGCGCGGTGTCGGTCAGCTCGATCTTCCTGCCGTTCACGCTCGGCATCGGCCTGGCGTACCTGTTCATCAACACCGACGCCACGGAGGCCCTCAAGCCCGCTGGGGCGGATTTCTGGCCGTTCGCCCTGTTCATGGGCGCCGCCATGTCCATCACCGCGTTCCCGGTGCTGGCGCGCATCCTCACCGACCGGAGGATGCAGCGCACCGAGACCGGTGGCCTCGCGCTCGCCTGCGCCGCCACCGACGACATCATCGCGTGGACCCTGCTCGCCGTGGTGCTCGCGATCGCCGGCGTCGACGGTGGCCACGGGCACCTGCCGAGCTGGGCGATCTACCTCGCCGTCCCGTTCGTGCTGCTCGCGATCTTCGTGGTCCGCCCGGCCCTCGGCGGGCTGACGAAGGCCTACCACCGGGCCGGGGAGCTGACCCCGGCCATCCTCACCGTCGTCCTCGTCGGCATGCTGCTCTTCGCCGCGGCCACCGAGGTGATCGGCATCCACTACATCTTCGGCGCCTTCCTCTTCGGCGCGATCATCCCGCACGAGCAGGCCGCCGCCCTGCGCCACGAGATCCTGGTCCGGCTCGAGCAGATCTCCGTGCTCCTGCTGCTGCCCGTCTTCTTCCTCGTCTCCGGGCTCAAGGTGAACATCCGCGGACTCGGGGTCGAGCACGTCCTGCCGCTGCTCGCGATCCTGGCCGTCGCGATCATCGGCAAGTACGTCGGCGCCTACGTCGGCGCGCGGCTGCAGAAGGTCCCGGCGTGGCAGGCCAGCGCCCTCGGCCTGCTGATGAACACCCGCGGCCTCACCGAGCTGATCATCCTCAACGTCGGCCTCGAGAAGGGGCTGCTGAGCGAGGAGCTGTTCACCATGATGGTGCTGATGGCCCTGGTCACCACCGTCATGACCGGCCCGCTCCTCGGCTTCGCCTACCCGCAGCGCCGGGTCGCCCGCGACATCGCCGAGGCCGAGCGTGCCGCGCTGGGGGAGGAGGCCGTCGACCGGATCCTCGTCCTCGCCCGCGACGGCCAGGACAACCGCCTGCTCGTCGACCTCGCCGTCGGCGCCCTCGGCGGCGCCCGGCCCGCCGAGATCGTGATCGCCGACCTCACCCCGCAGGGCCGGCCCCTCGAGGTCGGCACCGGCATGTCCCTCGACCTCGCCGAGATGGCCGCCGCCATGGAGCGCCAGCAGGTGCTCGTCCACTACGGCGAGGAGCGCGGCGTCCCCGTCCGGGTCATCGCCCACCCCAGCGCCGACGTCGAGCAGGACCTCGTCGAGCTCGTCGGCGTCCTCCAGCCCCAGGGTCTCGTCGCCTGGTCCGACGACCCGTCCCTCGACGCCGTCGCCGCCGCCAACGAGTCGCCCGTGGTCGTCGCCACCGCCGGCACCCCGCTGCCCGACGACGACGCCCCCGTCGTCGTCCACGCCACCAACGACACCGACGGCGACGCCGCCGCCGTCCTCGGCGCCCGCCTCGCCCTCGCCCGCGGCACCACCCTCGAGGTCCGCGGCGACGGCCGCCGCGTCAACGCCGCCCGCGCCGCCCTCCAGGCCCGCGGCCTCGCCCTCACCGACACCCCCACCGACCCCGGCCCCCTCGCCGCCACCCCGATCGAGGTCACCCCCATGTCCGCCGCCTCCACCGGCATCCGGGTCCGCGCCGAGCTCGACGCCGCGCCCACGGACTTCAGCACCGTCTCCCTCGGCGAGCCCGCCCGCGCCTGACGGCGCGCGAGGGCGTCGCGTCTCTGGCGGCGGGGTTGGTCAGGCGACGTGGTTGGTGTCGCGTGGTTGGTGTCGGCGGCCGCGCACCGTAGCCGACCGGCCCCCGGCGTCAAGGACGTCGCTGCGCTCCGCCGCTGCGCGGTCGCTTCGCG
>NZ_VLJQ01000098.1:0-28681 GCF_007829375.1 Nocardioides sp. J9
CAGCCGCGGGTGCTCGCGCATCATGACGTCGTGGACCAGGTCGGGCAGGTCCGGGCGGAACACGTTGACGATGTGCTCGGCGATCTGGTCGGGCTCGAGCTGGGCGTAGAACTCCGCCGGGGTGCCGAGCTTCGCGATGACCTTGTCGACCGCGATGCTGCCCATCTTCGCCGCCCGCGCCGGCACGATGCCCTGCCAGCCGATGCCGCCCTCCATCAGCCCGGGGATCTCCTGGACCTTGCGCGGCATGACGCCCGCCAGCTCCTTGAGCCCCGGCACCCGGATGCCGTGGAAGCTGAGCGGCTTGAACAGCATCCACAGGCCGGACCAGTTGATCAGCCAGCCGATGACGCCGGTGAAGATCGGGATCGAGACGAAGTAGACCCAGTTCACGTGGGCAGCCCAGTCGGCGAGCCAGTCCAGCACCGTCTCCACGTGCACCCCTCGTCCTTGAGTCCCGCTGCGCGCCCCATGCCTCCAACGGTCCCGTGGGCCCGAGGTTAGTGCCTGCGCTCCCGGATGCGACAGGGATCTCAGGACACCCTGTCGCACACACCCGCCCCCACCTCGCCTCCCACTCCTCCCCACCGCCCCGACGTGTGCGGCTTCGTACCGCGAGGTGTGAGGGTTCGTACCGCGAAGTGCGGGTCGTGGCGGCGCGAGGTGCGGGTTGTGGTGGCACGACGTGCGGGTCGTGGTCGTACGAGGTGCGGGTCGTGGTCGTACGACGTGCGCGTCCCGGCGGCGCGAGGGCGAGGTACGCCGCCGCCGTACCGCCACAAGGCACACCTCGCACGACCTCGGGCCACCACGAGGCGCACCTCGCAGAGCCACAAGCCACACCTCGCGGCGCGAACCCTCACACCTCGCGGCGCGAACCCCCACACCTCGCGGCGACAGAGGCGAACGAGCGCCCTCCCAGGCTTGCCGCCAGGCCGGGGGCAGGACCTACGAAAGCCAGCTGCGGCGCGGCCGCGTGGCGCCTGCGCCGCAGGCGCGTCGAGGGCACGTGCGGGCCGAGCCTGCGAGCGCCTGCGCGCAGCCCTCGACAGGCGACGCGCTCGCGCCATCAACGCGGGCGGCGCCAGACGACGACGGCCTGGCTGCTCGACGGCTGCTGCCGGAGCGCAGGGAGGCGGTCGGGGGTGGTGGGGCGGGCGGCGAGGGCCTGGCGGAGGGCCTCGCGGGTGGCCTCGAGCTCGGCGACGAGCTCGGTGTTGCGAGCACGGAGGGCGTCGACGGCGTTCTCGAGGTCGAGGATGCGCTTGACGCCCTCGATGCCGATGCCGGCGGCGGTGAGCTCGGCGATGGCACGCAGGCGCTCGACGTCGCGGTAGGAGTAGCGACGGCCGCCCGACTGCACCGAGATCGGGCGGCCGCCGCCGCCCGTGCGGCCCGGGGTGATCAGGCCGACCCGCTCGTAGGTGCGCAGGGTCTGCGGGTGCAGGCCGCTGAGCTGCGCGGCGACGCTGATCACGAAGACCGCGTCGTCGGGCGCGGGCGGGGTGGGCTGGGGGCGGCGSCCGGCCATCAGGTCGCGTCCTCGAACAGGCCCGCGCGCAGCGAGCTGTTGGCCGTGGCGGCGGCGTACGCCTCGAGGGCGGCCTTCGCCTCGGCGTCGAGCGTGGCGGGCACCTGGACCTCGACGGTGGCGAGCAGGTCGCCGCGGGTGCCGTCGGGGCGGGCAGCGCCCTTGCCGCGCACCCGGAAGGTGCGCCCGTTGGGGGTGCCGGGCGGGATCCGCAGGGTGACCGCGGACCCGCCCATGGTCGGCACCTTCACCTCCGCGCCGAGCGCGAGCTCGGGGAAGGAGACGGGTACGTCGACGGTGAGGTTGTCGCCCTTGCGGCCGAAGACCCGGTGCTGGGTGACCTTCACGGTGACGTAAAGGTCGCCGGCGGGGCCGCCGTTGGCGCCGGGGGCGCCCTTGCCGCGCAGCCGGATCCGCTGGCCGTCCTTCACCCCGGCGGGGATCTTCGCCTGGATGGTGCGGGTGGCCTGGCCGGTGCCGGTGCCGCGGCACGAGGGGCAGGGGTCGTCGTAGACGAGCTGGCGGCCGCCGCAGGACGGGCAGGTCTCGTTCATCGAGAACGCGCCGCCGACCGAGGCGGTGACGAACCCGGTGCCCTCGCACACCGGGCAGGCGTGCGGGCGGGTGCCGGGCTTGCCGCCGGTGCCGTTGCAGGTGGAGCAGGCGCCCTCGGAGCTGATCCGCAGGGCCACCGTGACGCCCTCGAGCGCCTCGGTGAACCCGATCGTCGCGGTCGTCTCGAGGTCGCCGCCGCGGGCGGGCCGGTTGGCCCGCCGCCCGGCGGAGAAGCCGCCGCCGAAGAGGTCGCCGAACAGGTCGCCGAAGCCGCCCCCGCCGCCGGCGCGGTCGCGGAGCAGGTCCTCGACGTTCACGCCGCCGCCGAACCCGCCGCCGCCGAAGCCACCGCCGGCCGGGAACCCGCCGCGGCTGAACAGCTCGCGGGCCTGGTCGTACTTCTTGCGCTTCTCCGGGTCGCCGACGACGTCGTAGGCCTCCGCCACCGCCTTGAACTTCTCGTGCCTGGCGGTGTCGCCGGGGTGCGAGTCGGGGTGGTTGGCACGCGCGAGCTTGCGGTAGGCCTTCTTGATCTCGTCCTGCGACGCGGTCTTCGCGACGCCGAGCTCCTTGTAGAAGTCCTTGGTGGCCCAGTCGGACCGGATGCCGTCGTCACTCATCGCGCACCTCCCCTCTCCTCTGGTCCGTCAGTGTCCACGAGCGTGCGTACGTCGGTGGGCGGCGCCACGCCGGGCAGCGGGCTCAGCCCTCGGCCGGGTCGACGACGAGGACCTGCGCGGCGCGCACGACCCGGTCGCCGATCTTGTAGCCGGCCTTGGCGATGACCTTGCACGTGGTGACCTCGACCTCGGGGTCGGTGCCGATGTGCGAGAGCGCCTCGTGCAGCTCGGGGTCGAACGGGTCGCCGACCTCGCCGAACTTGGCCAGGCCCAGGCCCGACACGACGCGCTCGAGCTGCTCGGCCGTCGCCTTGAAGCCGCCCTCGAGGGGCTCGTGCTCGCGGGCGCGGTCGATCGTGTCGAGGACGTCGATGATCGGGGTGAGCGCGGCGTAGGTCGCGTTCTCCTTGATCAGCTCGCGGTCCCGCTCGACGCGGCGCTTGTAGTTGAGGAACTCGGCCTGCAGGCGCTGCAGGTCCAGGGTCCGCTCCTCGAGCGCCATCTTCGTCACGGTGAGCTCGTCCTCCTCGGGCGTCGGCTCGGCGGCCTCGCCCTCGGCCGGCGCGCCCTCGGTGGCCGCCGCGTCGTCCGCGGCGGTGTCGGGGCCGTCGACCTGGCCGTCGGCAGCCGCGTCAGGCTGCTGGTCGGGCTGCTGATCGGGCTGCTGGTCGGGCTGCTGGTCGGCAGCGGTGTCCGGGGCAGGGTCGCCCCCGGGCGAGGGAGCCGCAGCCTCCTGCGGCTCCCCCTCCGGGGTGAGGTGGTCCTCGGTCACTTGGCGTCGCCCTCGGTGTCCTCGTCGATGATCTCGGCCTCGACGACGTCGTCGTCGGACTCGCCGGTCGCACCGGTCGAGCCGCCGGCGGCGGCGGAGTCGGCCTCGGCCGCGGCGTACATGGCCGCACCCATCTTCTGGCTGGACTCGCCCAGCTTGCTGATGGCGGCCTTGAGCGTGTCGCCGTCGGCCTCGGCGTTCTCGAGCGCGGACTTGAGCGCCTCGACGTCGGCGGTGACCTCGGTCTTCACGTCGTCCGGGATCTTGTCGCCGTTGTCGGCGAGGAACTTCTCGGTCGTGTAGACGAGCTGGTCGCCCTGATTGCGGAGCTCGACGGCCTCGCGACGCTTGGCGTCCTCCTCGGCGTACTGCTCGGCCTCCTTGACCATCCGGTCGATGTCGTCCTTCGACAGCGCGCTGCCGCCGGAGATGGTCATCGACTGCTCGCGGCCGGACGCCTGGTCCTTGGCGGAGACGTGCACGATGCCGTTGGCGTCGATGTCGAAGGTGACCTCGATCTTCGGCACGCCGCGCGGGGCCGGCGGGAGGCCGGTCAGCTCGAAGTTGCCGAGCGGCTGGTTCTGCGACCAGATCGCGCGCTCACCCTGGGCGACCTTGATCTCGACCGACGGCTGGTTGTCGTCGGCGGTCGTGAAGATCTCCGAACGCTTGGTCGGGATCGTGGTGTTGCGCTCGATGAGGGTGGTGAACACACCGCCCTTGGTCTCGATGCCGAGGCTGAGCGGGGTGACGTCGAGGAGCAGCACGTCCTTGACCTCACCGGCGAGGACACCGGCCTGCAGGGCCGCACCGACCGCGACGACCTCGTCGGGGTTGACGCCCTTGTTGGGCTCCTTGCCGCCCAGCATCTCCTTGACCAGCTCGGTCACCGCGGGCATGCGGGTCGAGCCACCGACGAGGACCACGTGGTCGATCTCGGAGAGGCTGACGCCGGCGTCCTTGAGGACGTTCTGGAAAGGCGCCTTGGTGCGCTCGAGCAGGTCGGCGGTGAGCCGCTGGAACTCGGCGCGGGTGAGCCGCTCCTCGAAGTGCAGCGGGCCGTTCTCGCCGTGGGTGATGTAGGGCAGGTGGATCGTGGTGTCGCTGGACGACGACAGCTCGATCTTCGCCTTCTCCGCGGCCTCCTGGAGGCGCTGCGCGGCGATCTTGTCGGCCGCGAGGTCGACGCCGTTGGCGTCCTTGAACTTCTTGACCATCCACTGGACGATCGCGTTGTCCCAGTCGTCACCACCGAGGTGGTTGTCACCGCTGGTGGCCTTGACCTCGACGACACCCTCGCCGATCTCGAGCAGGGACACGTCGAACGTGCCGCCTCCGAGGTCGTAGACGAGGATCGTCTGGTCGTCGCCCTTGTCGAGGCCGTAGGCCAGCGCGGCCGCGGTGGGCTCGTTGACGATGCGGTCGACCTTGAGGCCCGCGATCTCGCCGGCCTCCTTGGTGGCCTGGCGCTGCGCGTCGGAGAAGTACGCCGGGACCGTGATCACCGCGTTGGTGACGGTCTCGCCGAGGTAGGCCTCCGCGTCCCGCTTGAGCTTCTGCAGGATGAACGCCGAGATCTGCTGCGGGGTGAAGTCCTTGTCGACCGGCTCGCCGATGCGCTGGGTCCAGTCGGTGCCCATGTGGCGCTTGACCGACCGGATGGTGCGGTCGACGTTCGTGACCGCCTGGCGCTTGGCGACCTCGCCGACGAGCACCTCACCGCTCTTGGCGAAGGCGACGACGGACGGCGTGGTCCGGGCTCCCTCCGCGTTCGCGATGACCGTGGGCTCGCCGCCCTCCAGGACCGCGACGACGCTGTTCGTCGTACCGAGGTCGATGCCGACAGCTCGTGCCATGTGTTGTGCCCTCCGTCTGTGTGCTGGTCTGCAGCTCGTGGTTTAAAGATACTTGAGCCGGATCGACTCAAGTCTGACACAGGGCACAACGGGGGCCGGCGGCGGGTTTGTTCCCGGGCGCAACGATTTTCTGCGTGGTCCCTCGGTGGTTCCTCCGTGGAACCCGCCACGGGTCCGCCCAGTGGGTCGGGAAGCGGCCCGGGCAGCGTCCCGGCAGCGGTTCCGACAAGGCGGGAATCCCCCATTCTGACCATGGGCGGCACCACCCGCCCGGCCTACGATCGAGGGGCCGGGGGTGCCACCTGACCCCGGCGCGACATGGGGGACGGCCGATGAGKAGCCCTGTGTCAACGTCAGGCCGCTTCGACACCGCTGAGCAGTGCCTGGAGGGCGCCGTGCTGGTGGGGGTCGTAGGCGGKCTGGTTCTGCCAGCATCGCCAGATCACGCCGAGCCAGGCGCGGGCCAGGATCCTCAGCCACAGGTCGAGCTCGAGGTCGACCCCTGCACCGGCCCCTGCATGTTCCCCGGGCGCCACCGACCCGGCCCCCCCACTTCCCCCATGCCCCATGGTCACGCCGCCCGCCGCCCCTGCCAACCACAGGATGGGGTAGGTCGGGCGGTGCCGAGGGGACACCTTCCGGGGCACGGAAGGGCGGTAGTCCCTGACGAAAAGCACCGGGACACGCCGTACGACGGTGCTTTTCGTCAGGGACTACCGCTTTGCCGTGACAGGACGTCTCAGGTAAAGGAGAGGCGCGGTCAGCCGACGCGGACGCGGATCTCGTTGCTGACGGTGCCGTCGTCGCGGTCGATCACGCGGAACCGGTTGAGGCCGCTGACGCCGGTGAAGATGTAGCTGGAGAAGGTGCCGTTGGTGACGCCGACACTGGCGGGGAAGTCGGCCCACGAGCCGTCCTGCCAGCGCTGGACCCACAGGATCGCACCCTCGCCGCCGGGGTAGACGCCGCTGAAGTAGATGCGCTCGCCGGAGCTGACGTTGGTCTTGGCGGCCTGGAGCGAGATCTCGCCGGGCTTCGGAGACTCCGACTCCGGAGACTCGGTCTCCTCCGGCTCCTCGCTCTCCTCGGCGTCGGAGCTCTCGGTCTCGACGGCGTTCGGGTCCTCGGTGTGCAGCGTGATGAGCGGGCCGCTGGACCCGGTGGTCTCGACGGGGCTGGGCAGATACATCGACTCGCGGGCGGTCGAGCCGCCCGCGGCGGAGCCGCCGCCGTCGCCGTCCAGCCCGAGGACCTTGGTGCCCACGAGGGCCACCAGGGCCAGGACGAGGCCGACCCCGAGGCCGACGGCGACCAGCGCCACCAGCCCGTTGAGCACGGGGCGGTCGTACTGGGGATCGTTCTGGTCGCTCACCCGACCATTGTCCGGGTCGCCCGAAGAAATCAGAAACCTCGGGTCCACGCCACGCGCTCGTGCAGCCGGCGCGAGCGCCAGCCGTCCGGGGTGCGCACGAAGGAGTGGTGGTAGGTGCCGCCGACCTCGACGACCCGCTCGCCGCCCTTGCCGTCGGAGATCCGCATCGGGTTGTGGAAGTACGCCGTCACCTCGGCCGCCTCGTTGGCGTCGTCGAGCTCGATGGCGACCTGTCCGAGCATGTGGACGCGGTGGGTGGAGAACGCCGGCAGCGCCTCGGCCAGCCACGCCTTCACCACGGGGTAGCTATCGGAGACGCCGCCGCTCTCGGTGTAGTCGATGTGGGCGTCGGGGGTGAAGACCGTGTCGAGGCGGTCGAAGTCGCCCTCGTCGATGGCGAGGGTGTAGCGGGTGATGGCGTCGGTGATCTCGGCGCGGTCGATCAGGTCCTGCAGGTCCACGGGGGCTCCTCGGCGGTCGGGCGGCTCGGGTCAGCGGGGCTCGAGGACGACGACCGGGATCTCGCGGTCGGTCCAGGCCTGGTAGCTGTCGAAGTCGGCGTAGAGGTCGACCAGGCGCGGCCACAGCGCCGCCCGCTCCTCGGGGCCGGCGACCCGGGCGCGCACCGGCCGGTGGCGCTCGCCGGGGACGGCGACGGCGGTGTCCGGGTTGGCCACGAGGTTGTGGAACCACTGGGGGTGCCGGGGCAGCCCGCCCTGGGAGGCGACGACGACCAGGTTCGGTGCGTCGTCGAGGTAGAGCAGCGGGGTGGTGAAGGTGCGGCCGCTCCTGCGCCCGACGTGGTCGAGCAGCAGCACGGGCACCGGCTTCCTCCAGCCTGCGCCGATGCGCCACTTCGCGCCGACCCGGCCGTTGGTGAGCCGGTAGAGGAAGACGTTCGCCCGGGCGCCGTACTTGATGATCTTCGCGACGACCGGCTTGTCCAGCCCGTCCGGACGCTCCTTGGGCAGTGCAGGCATGGGCGACACTCTGGCACAAATGTAGAACGCGTTCTACTGTGACCGCATGCGCTTCTCCTTCGCCGAGGGCATGACCCACGCGTCGTACTACCCCCCGCTCGCCCAGGCCTGCGAAGCGGCGGGCTACACCTCGATGACCATCGCGGACAGCCTGATCTACCCGCAGGAGTCGGACTCGAAGTACCCCTACACCGACACCGGGGACCGCGAGTTCCTGCTCGGCAAGGAGTTCATCGAGACCTTCGTCCTCTGCGCGCACCTGTTCGCGGTCACCTCGACGCTGCGGCTGACGCCCTTCGTGCTCAAGCTGCCGATCCGCCCGCCGGTGCTCGTCGCCAAGCAGGCCTCGTCGCTGGCGTTCCTCTCCGGCAACCGGCTCGGGCTCGGCGTCGGCCTGTCGCCGTGGCCGGAGGACTTCGCCGCGATGGGCGTGCCGTGGGAGCGGCGCGGCAAGCGGATGGACGAGTGCATCGACATCCTGCGCGGGCTGACCCAGCCCGGCGACGAGCCGACCTTCTTCGGCTACCAGGGCGAGTTCCACTCCTTCGAGCCGCTGCAGCAGTGCCCGGCGCCGACCGAGCGGATCCCGATCCTCGTCGGCGGCCACTCCGACGCCGCACTGCGCCGTGCGGTGCGCAAGGGCGACGGCTGGATGCACGCCGGCGGCGACGGCGAGGAGCTCGACCGCCTCCTGGCCCGGCTCGCAGAGATCCGCAAGGAGGAGGGCGACACCCGCGAGGACTTCGAGGTCCACGTCATCTCCTACGACGCCTACACCCCCGACGGCGTGAAGCGACTGGAGGAGAAGGGCGTCACCGACTGCATCGTCGGCTTCCGCATCCCCTACATCAAGGGGCCGGACACCGAGCCGCTCGAGACCAAGGTCAAGCACCTCGAGCAGTACGCCGAGAACGTGATCGCGAAGGTGAACGGCTGATGAGCGCCGCACTCGGCCTGACCGAGCCGCTGCAGGCCGCGATCGCGGAGGCCGAGGAGCTGATCGCGAACGCCCCCTTCATCCGCACCGAGGCCGACCGGCTCGAGGGCTACGACTACCTCTCCGGGCGGATCCGGATGGCGCTGCAGACCGCGTTCGACTACGACCTCGAGCAGCCCCTGTTCATCAACCCCACCCACCAGTTCTCGCGCCAGGGGCTCGACAACCCCGACGCGGTCTACTTCCACGCCTACCTGCGCGAGGGGGTCGAGTACGTCGTACGCGGGCAGCGGGGGACGTCGGCGGACCTGTCCTTCCAGGTGATGGGCGGCAGCTACAGCGCCGACTCGACGGCGACCTCGCTGATGGCGTTCGACGACCGGGAGCTGACGATCGCGGCCGACGGGACGTTCGAGTTCACCTACGTCGCCGAGCCGGGGGCGAAGACGATGATCGTGCGCGAGGTGTTCAACGACTGGGACACCGAGGAGCGCGGAACGCTGACCATCGAGCGCACCGACACCATCGGCCACCCGCGTCGCGCGCTGACCGAGGCCGTGCTGCGCAAGAAGTACGAGGTGGCCGCGCGCTCGCTCACCGGCTCGATCCAGACGTGGTTCGCCTTCCCCCACTTCTTCCAGTACAAGGAGCCGGTCAACACGCTGACCGTGCCCTCCCGCACCCCCGGCGGCCTGTCCTCGCAGTTCTCCTCGATCGGTCACTACGAGCTGGCCGAGGACGAGGCGATGATCGTCTCCGTGCCGCGCTGCGACGACTGCACCTACCAGGCGATCCAGATCGGCTCGGACTGGTACGCCTCCACCGACTACGAGACGCACCAGACCTCGTTGACCAAGGCCCAGGCGCACTGCGACGACGACGGCGTCATGCGCTTCGTCGTCTCCGAGCGCCCGCCAGCCCTGCTCGACGGCTCCCCCGCCCCGGCCGCGAACTGGCTCGAGACCACCGGGCACCGCACCGGGCCGGTCATGCTGCGCTGGCAGCGACTCACCCGCGACCTCACCGCCGAGGACGGGCCCAGCGTCGAGGTGGTGCCGGTCGACCAGGTGGCCAAGCGACTGCCCGGCCTGGTCGGCCTGTCGCCCGAGCAGTACGCCCGCCGGATCGCCGCGCGGCAGCGGGCAGTGGCGCGGCGGATGCTCTCCTAGGCCCCGCCGGGTAGCACGAGCAACAGCACGAGCAGCAGCGCCCGCCGGCGACCGTGGGTCACCGGCGGGCGCTGTGCTGCCGGTGCTGGGATCAGGTCTGGATCAGGCGGGGATCCAGTCGAAGGTGTCGGGGTTCGGGCCCTGACGACCCGCCTCGCCCTTGTCGAGCGCGGCGATCGCCGCGACCTCGTCCGCGCCGAGCGCGAAGTCGAGGACGTCGAAGTTCTCGGCCAGGCGCGCCTTGCTCATCGACTTCGGGAAGACGACGTCGCCGCGGTCGAGGGCCCACCGCAGCAGCACCTGCGCGGGGGTCTTGCCGTGGCGCTCGGCCACGGCGAGGACGGCCGGGTCCTCGAGCTCGCCGCCACCCTGGCCCAGCGGCGACCAGGCCTCGACGACGGCGCCGTGGCGGGTCGTGGCGGCGCGGACGGCCTCGTTGGCGAAGTAGGGGTGGACCTCGACCTGGTTGACCGCCGGGACGACGCCGGTCGCCTCGACGACCCGGTCGAGGTGGGCGGGCTGGAAGTTCGAGACGCCGACAGAAGTGGCCAGGCCCTCCTCGCGCAGCTCGAGCAGGGCCTCCCAGGTGGAGACGAAGTCGCCGTCGTACTGCGTCGGCAGGGGCCAGTGGATGAGCAGGAGGTCGACGCGGTCGAGCCCGAGCTTCTCGAGCGAGACCCGGGCGGAGTCCTTCGCGTCGGCGGGGCGGTGCCGGTTGTTGTTGACCTTGGTGGTCACGTAGAGCTCGTCGCGCGCGAGGCCGGAGGCGGCGATGGCGGCGCCGACGCCCTCCTCGTTGCCGTACATCTGCGCGGTGTCGACGTGGCGGGGGGCGGACCCAGCGTTAACGGGCCCGACGCGATCGGTCTCGTCAGCCGGCACCTGCCACACGCCGAGGCCGAGCTGGGGGATGGACGTCTGGTCGTTGAGTTCGATCCGGGGAGTGCTCACCCCAGGCTCAACCGGCGACAGGCAGGACTATTCCGGGACAGCCCGTGACGCCGCGGGCCGGCCGACGGGACCGTGCAGCAGGCGGAATCCCGCAAGCCCTTCCCGAAAACTGAAACACGTTCTACTGTGTCCGCCATGGTGGACCTGCTGACCGACAAGGTCGTCGTGCTCTCCGGTGTCGGACCCGGCCTGGGCCGGGCGCTCGGCGAGGAGGCGGCGCGGATGGGCGCGGACCTCGTCCTCGCCTCCCGCACGCCCAGGCGGCTGGAGAAGATGGCCGAGGCCGTGCGGGCCCACGGTCGCCGCGCCCTCGTCGTCCCGACCGACATCACCGACGAGGAGCAGCGCCGGCAGCTCGTCGACGCCGCACTCGCCGAGTTCGGCCGGGTCGACTGCCTGATCAACAACGCCTTCGGCATCCCGCCGATGGACCCGATCACCACCCTCGACCTCGAGGGCCTGCGCACCGCCCAGGAGACCAACGTCTTCGCGCCGCTGCGCCTCTCGGCGCTCTTCGCCGACGCCCTCGCCGCGACCGACGACAAGCCGGGCGGGTCGATCATCATGGTCAACTCCTGCGTCATCTACTCCAGCCAGCCCGAGTACTCCGGCTACAAGCTCTCCAAGGGCACCCTCGAGCACCTCGCCCAGTCTCTCGCCACCGAGCTCGGCCCGCGCGGCATCCGGGTCAACAGCGTCGCGCCGTCCTACATCTACGAGGACGTCAACAAGGCGTACTTCGACTGGATCGCCTCCGAGACCGGCCGCACCCACGAGGAGGTGTACGCCGAGAAGGCGGAGCCCACCGACCTCAAGCGGCTCGCCACGCCGGACGAGGTCGCCCGCGCCGCCCTCTTCCTCGCCTCCGACCTCGCCTCCGCGGTCACCGGCCAGATGCTCAACGTCGACTGCGGCGAGTTCCACGCATGAGCGAGCCCCGCCAGCGCCCGGACGTCGGGTCCTTCGAGGACATCTGCGCCGCCGCCACCCGCACCACCGGCCTCACCGACTTCGGCTTCGCCGAGGCCCCCGGCCACGAGGAAGCGTTCCGGATCCTCGTCGAGGACCTCGCCTCCCCCGAGGCCGGCCTCACCGGCGTCGGCAACTACTTCATGCGCTCGCAGGTCAAGAGTGCGCTCGTCGCCCGGCTGCTGACGCAGGCGCGGTTCGCGGAGCACCCCGAGCTCGAGCAGGTCCGCATCGAGCGGCCGATCATCGTCCTCGGCCTCCCCCGCACCGGGACGACGGCACTGAGCCGGCTGCTGTGCGCCGACCCCGCGCACCAGGGCCTGGAGATGTGGCTGACGGAGTTCCCCCAGCCGCGCCCGCCGCGGGAGACGTGGGAATCCGACCCGATCTTCACCGCCATGCAGGCGGCCTTCCGCGAGCACCACGTCACCAACCCCGAGTTCATGGGGATCCACTACTCCGACGCGGCCGAGCCTGAGGAGTGCTGGCGCGTGCTGCGCCAGACGGGCAAGTCGATCGGCTTCGAGTCGCTGGCCCACGTGCCGACGTACTCCTCCTGGCTGGCCAGCCAGGACTGGACCGACGCCTACGAGCGGCACCGCCGCAACCTGCAGCTGATCGGTCTCCACGACCAGGACAAGCGGTGGGTGCTGAAGAACCCCTCCCACCTGATCGCGCTCGACGCGCTGATGGAGGTCTACCCCGACGCGCTCGTCGTGATGACGCAGCGCGACCCGGTCACCTCCGTGGCGTCGGCCTGCTCGCTGTCGGCCGAGGCGACCGACGGGCACTCGACGACCTTCGTCGGCGAGACCCTCGGCCGCGACCAGCTCGGGCACCTGACCCGGCAGTGGCACGCGTTCTGGCAGGCGCGCGAGAAGTACGACGAGCGCCAGTTCCACGACATCGACTACCGCGCGTTCGTGGCCGACCCCGTGGGCACCGTCGGCGGGATCTACGACGCCTTCGGGCTGGAGTGGAGCCAGGCGGCGCAGGACGCCGTGCGCCGGCTCGACGAGGAGTCGCGCACCGGCCCGCGCCGGCCGTCGCACCGCTACGACCTGGCGGACTACGGGCTCACCGAGGAGCAGGTGCGGGAGTCGTTCGCCCGCTGAGGCGAGCGTGGCCGTCCCGGGCCGGTCCGCCCTCAGTCCGCCTTGACGAGGCAGAAGGTGTGGCCCGCCGGGTCGAGGAAGACCCGGAAGGTCTCGCCGGGCTGGTGCTCGTGCTTGCGGGCGCCGATCCCGACGACGGCCGCCTCTCCCTCGTCGAGGTCGTCGACGTCGACGTCGAGGTGCACCTGCTGCGGGTGCGCCTGGCCCGGCCACTGCGGCGGTCGGAAGTCCTCCACCCGCTGGAAGTGGATGAAGTGGTCGCCGGAGGAGACGGTCGCCCAGCCGCCGTCGGGGTCGGTCTTCGCCGGCCAGCCGAGGATGGCGGCGTAGAACTCTGCCAGGGAGTTCGGCTCCGGGCAGTCGATGACGAACTGGGGGTTGCGTGCGATGGCCATGCCACGACGCTAGGTGCCCCCACCGACATCGGCCGCCGACGGCTCCCCGACCCCTCGCACCGAGCTCCCCGGGAGCTCCGGCAGCCCAGGCGACACGGCCTGCGACCCCTGCGTGCGCGAACGACCCGGTTCGTCACGCGGCCGTCCACAGGCCGGAGGAGGGCGGGTTCCCACGGGGCTCGCCGGGGTCCACGCTGCCGGCATGACCGTCCTGCACCGCACCGTCGCCGACATCGACCTCAGCCTCTGCCTGCCGCACCGGTGGGCCACCCTGCGCGACCCCGGACCCGGCGTCGTGGTCGCCGCCCGCTCACCGGTCGTGCCACGCGGCGGCTTCGTCCCCGAGATCGTGCTGCGCGCCGTCGCGCTCGACGACCTGGCGCCGCCGGTGGCCGGGCTCGACGTGGAGGACGCCGAGGACCTCGAGCTGTCCGGGCGGCCGGTGCGCTACGAGCGCCTCGGCCACCGCACCGGTTCGACGGACGTCGTGACCGAGCGCTGGACCTGGCTCCTCGACGACCGGGCCGTGGTCCTGGCCGGGACCGTGGCGCGGGCCGACTACCCGGACTACTGCGAGCTGTTCGAGGAGGTCGCGGCGACCGTGGAGATCAGCGGCGACGCACCCGGACCCGCGCTCCTCGCCGGGGCACGCTGGTGATGTTGCGGACCTTGGGCACGTCGTGACCGACCGCACCGACGTCGTACCTGCGGAACACCTCGCGCAGCACCTCGACGCCCTCCATCAGCGAGAAGCCCGCGCCGATGCAGCGGCGCACGCCGCCGCCGAACGGGATCCACACGGTGAGCGCCGGCACGTCGTCGCCGAGGAAGCGCTCGGGCCGGAACACCTCGGGGTCCGCGAAGTTCGACTCCTGCTGGTGGCTCATGATGATCGACGGGCCCACGGTGGTGCCGGCAGGCAGGTCCCAGCCGCCGACCGTCGCCGGCGCCATCAGCGTGCGCACGACCATCGGGATGATCGGGTGCAGCCGCATCGACTCCTTGAGCACCGCCTCCAGCCACGCGTCGTCACCCTCGTCCGCCGCCCGCTGGGTGCGCGCCAGCAGGTCCGCGCTGCGGCCGACCTCCACGAGCGCCCACGACAGCGCCGACGCCGTGGTCTCGTGCCCGGCCAGCAGCAGGGTGACCAGCTGGTCGCGCAGCTCGGTGTCGTCCAGGCCGCTGCCCGGCTCGTCCGGGTCGGTGGCCGCGAGCAGCCGCGATAGCACGTCGCTGCGCTCGGCCAGGTCGGCGGCGCCACGGCGCTCGCGGATCTCGGCGTACATCAGCCGGTCGAGCTCGACCTGGTTCTCCACCGTGCGGCGCCACGGCCCGAGCCGCTGCAACCGCGGGTAGGCCCAGCCGAGCAGGATCGCCGGGCTGATCTCGACGGTCCTGTTGACCGCCGGCCGCAGGCGGGCGAGCCGCTGCTCGTCGGTCACGCCGAAGACGACCCGCAGGATCACCTCCAGGGTGAGCGCGTTCATCCGCTCCAGCGCCCGGAACGGCTGGTCCTCCGGCCAGCCCTCGACCTCGGCGGCGGCGACCTCGGCGACCATCGAGCGGTAGCCCCGCAACGCGTGGCCGAGGAAGGCCGGCATCAGCAGCTTGCGGGCCCGGTGGTGCTCACCGCCGTCCTGCAGCAGCAGCGAGTGCTCCCCCATGATCGGGCCGAGGACGGCGTTGCCCTTGCCGGCGTGGAAGACCTCGGGGTCGCCGGCGAAGATCTCCTTCGTCACCTCCGGACGGGTGAACAGCACCAGTGGCCGTCCGCCGGGGACGAGGTTCACCGTGTACGCGTCGCCGTAGCGGCGGTGCAGCCACGGGTGGAACTGGTGGCGGAACCTCATCAGGGCGATCGTCTGCACGATCGCCGGCCAGCGCGGACCCGGCGGCAACGCGTCGACCGGCACCGCCGGGAGGCCGCGCCCGCCGACCACGCTGGTGTGCCGGAACCGGCGCATGGTCAGCTCACGGGTGTCGGGCGTGGTGCGGTCGGCCTCGATCGTCACAGTGCCGACGGTACGCCGCGGCCCCCACCGCCGTCGCGCTCCTGCGCCGACGACGCCCCCGCCCGCTGACGGACCCACCGGCTGCGTCAGCCCGGCAGCAGCCCGTCGCGTCGCGCGATCGCGGCCGCCTCGGTGCGGCTGGCGGCGTCGAGCTTGCCGAGGATGTTGGAGACGTGGACGCTGACGGTCTTGGTGCTGATGAACAGCTGCTTGCCGATCTCGCCGTTGGAGCGGCCCTCGGCGACCAGGGCGAGGATCTCCAGCTCGCGAGCGGTGAGCCGCACCGGCGAACCACACGCCGCCGCGCCCGCAGCCGTCGCGGAGCCTGCGGGCGTCGTACCCCGCTGGGTGCGGGACCCGCCGAGGTCGCCGACCAGGGCGGGGGCGCCGAGCCGGCCGGCGATGCCGCGCGCGGCCGTGGCCTCCTCGTCGGCGGCGCCGGTCTCGCCGAGCAGGCGGAGGATCTGGGAGTACGACGCGCGCACCCGCGCCTCCTCGGGCACGTGGCCGAGCTTGGTGACCGCCTCGAGCGCGGCCGCCCAGCCGGCGACCAGCTCGTCGCGGGTCGGGGCGTCCTCACCGGCCAGCCAGCGCACGCGCAGGTGCTCGGCGTCGAGCCGGGCCTCCCACATCTGGCCCTCGGGGCCCCAGCCGCCGGGGCGCGAGCGGAAGTCCTCGACGACGGTGCGGCCCTCGGCGAGCAGCTGGTCGGCGCGCTGCGCGAGGGCGCGGCGTTCGGCGGCGCTGGCGGCGGGCAGTCCGGCCGCGACGGCGGCGAGGGTGACCGCGGCGAGGCGGACCCGGCCGCCGAAGTGCTTGCGCCACAGCCGGGAGAGCACGTCGACGACCTCGTCGTAGGCCGCGAGCGCGGCCGAGGCGTCGCCGTGGCTGCCGTGGACGTCGATCTCGACGCCGGCGCTGAAGACGCCGACGGTGCCCTCGTCCTCCCACAGCGCGCGCAGGGCGCGGACCCGGTCGAGGACGTCCTCGCCGCGGGCGGCGAGGACCGCGAACCGGGTCGGGGCGACGATGCCGACCGGGATGGGCGGCCCGGCGCTGTCGTCGACCGCAGCGGTCAGCGCGAGCACCTCGTCCCAGGCGCCCTGGAGGTGGCGGATCGAGGCGAGCTGCCAGCGCGACTCCATGACGTACGGCGCCCAGGGGGTCCCCGCGCGGGTGCCGGCCTCCAGGCAGGAGGCGAACCAGCGCGCGGCGACGTCCCACTCGCCGTCGTCCTGGTGGCTGCGGCCCAGCAGGAAGCGCCCGCGGAGCTCGGCGTTGAGCGCGCCGGTCTCCTGGGAGCGGACGRCGGCGACCTCCAGCGCTGTGCGCAGCGCCTCCTGCTCGCTGCCGACGGCGGTCTTGACGTGCAGCCCGCTGAGCGTGGTCATCACGTCGGAGGCGAGCACCGGCCGCGAGAGCCGCTCGGCGAGCCCGAGTGCTTCGGTGGCGAACGGCTCTGCCTCGTCCTCGCGGCCGACGTTGGCCAGCACCCGGGCGTGGGTGACCAGGATCCGCGCCCGCAGCGGGCTCTCCCCCTCCGGCGCCAGCGCGACGGCCTCCTCGGAGAGCGCGACGGGGTCCAGGTCGTTCTCGGTGACGGTCAGCAGCTCGGCGTACTGGCTGAGCAGCCGGCTGCGGGCGACCGGTGCGCAGTCGGCGGGCGTGCGGTCGAGGTGCTCGCGCAGCAGCTGGCAGGCGCGCTGCGGGTCGCCGCCGGCGACGAGGGCGTCGGAGGCGCGCGCCGCCACCTTGGACGGGTCGATGCCGAGGCGCTCGGCGCGGTCGCCGCCCTCGAGCAGCTCGAGGGCCTGCTGGTAGTGGTCGGCGGCCTCGTCGGGGCCGCCGACCGCCATCGCCTCGTCGCCGGCCTCGATGCCGGCGGTGACGGCACGGTCGAGGTCCATGCTGCGGCGGGCGTGGCGGGCGAGCTCGGCGGCGGTGCCGCGGCCGGCCGACTCGGCGAGCGCGGCGACGTAGCGGGCGTGCAGGCGCACCCGCTCACCGGGCAGCAGGTCGTCGTAGACGGCCTCCCCGAGGAGGGCGTGGCGGAAGGAGTAGTGCCGGGCCCCGGCCTCGAGCACGTGCATCTCGACGGCCTGCCGCACGCCGGCCTCGAACGCGTCGGACGGCATGTCGGCGGCGGCGGCCAGCAGGTCGTGGGTGACCCGGCGGCCTGCCGCGCTGGCGACGCGGACCACCTGGCGCGCCTCCTCGGAGAGCCGGTCCAGGCGGACGAGCAGCACGTCGGCGAGGTCGCCGGGCACGTCGTCGCAGTCGCAGTCCTGGTTGGAGGCGACGAGCTCCTCGACGAAGAACGCGTTGCCCTCCGCGCGGGCGACGATGGAGGCGACGGCGCGCTCGTCGAGGCCGGAGGGGGCGAGCTCGCGGACCAGGGCGCGCACGGAGTCCTCGGGCAGCGGGGAGAGCGCGAGGCGGTCGACGTTGGGGATGCGCGACCACTCCGCGACCTGGCGGCGCAACGGGTGCCGGCGGTGCAGGTCGTCGGAGCGGTAGGAGACGACGACGGAGACCGGGTGGTTGAAGGCGCGGGTGCACAGGAAGCCGACCAGGTCGCGGGTGGACTGGTCGGCCCAGTGGGTGTCCTCGATGACGAGCAGGACGGGGGCGTCCGCGGCCGCGGCGTCGAGCAGCGCGTGCACGGCCTCGAACAGCCCGGCCCGGTCGCCGTCGTGGCCGGGGACCTCCGTGGCGGTGTCCGTCTCGTGCGGCTGGTCGCCGGCCCGGACGCGGCGGCCGGGCTGCAGGCGGGCGATGGCGGGATGGGCGGCGACGTGGTCGGCCAGCCCGGGCAGGTCGTCGACGATGCGGCCGACGACCTCGCTGAAGGGGAGGTAGGGCAGGGCGCTCTCGCCGAAGTCGAGGCAGTGGCCGGCGTACACGTGCCAGCCGGCGGCGCGGGCCCGGTCGCGCAGCTCGATGAGCAGGCGGGTCTTGCCCACCCCGGCGTCGCCGGAGAGCAGCACGGCATCGGGGCGGCCCGCGGAGGGACCGCCGGCCGCGTCGAGCCCGACGATCCGGGCCAGCTCGGCCAGCTCGGCGTCGCGCCCGACCATCGTCGTGCTGCTGTGTGCTGCCACGGGCACCATCATGGCGCCCGGCGCCGACAGGGTCGTCGTCAATTTCTCAGCCTGGTCCTCTGCCTGGTCCTCTGCCTGGTCCTCTGCCTGGTCCTCGGTCCGGTCTCTCCGGTCGGGTCGCGGACGGATCACACTCGCCCCGTCTGAGGTACCTCAGGAGCGGTACCTCGGTCGTGGTGGTGGTGGACCGTCGCCCGGCCGTCAGCGCGAGTGGCGCTCGACGGCCGGGTCGGCGGCGGCGATCCGGCGCAGCCAGGAGGAGCGGCTGCGGCCGGCCCGGCTCGCGGCCACGCCCTGGGCGGCCCGCTGCCGGCGGTAGTCGGTCTCTGCGTTGACGTAGTACTGGTTGCTCATGGCCTCAAGGTTCGTCGCCTGAGGTAGTCCCCCACATCGGGCAACCTCCCTAGGTCGGCCCTGGAGACGCCTCATTCCGCAGCCCCTCCCCACCTCACCTGAGAGGTCGGGCCGGTCGGGGTGGGATAGTGCGAGGGCAGGCGCGGGCCCGTGCGGGCCGACGACGAGGGCCGACGACGAGGGCCGAAGACGAGGAGGCCGGGTGGAGTTCGCAGAGGTCGTACGACGACGCCGGATGACGCGCGCGTACGCACCCGACCCGGTGGACCCCTCCGTCGTGGAGACCGCGCTGGCGAACGCGACCCGCGCCCCCAGCGCGGGCTTCTCCCAGGGCTGGGCGTTCATCGTGCTGGACACCCCCGACACGGTCCGCGGGTTCTGGCGGGCGCAGACCGACGCGGCGGCCGAGGGCGGCAGCCCGGACCGGTGGCTCGCGGGGATGATGTCGGCTCCCGTGGTGGTGGTTCCGTGCAGCCGCCGCTCGGCCTACCTCGACCGCTACGCGGAGGCCGACAAGCGTCGCGCCGGGCTCCACGAGCACGACGAGAGCCGCTGGGCGATGCCCTACTGGCACCTCGACACCGCGATGGCCTCGCTGCTGGTCCTGCAGTCGGTGACCGACGCCGGGCTCGGCGCCTGCTTCTTCGGCCTGGTACCGGACCGGGTCGACGCGGTCAAGGAGCACCTCGGGCTGGTGGACACCGTCGACGAGGAGGCGCCGCACCCCATCGGCGCGATCACGATCGGGCACCCGGCCGACCCCGCGACCGGCGCCCGCGGGTCGGCGAGCCGGAGGCGTCGTACCCCGTGGCAGGAGGTGGCCCACCGCGGCCGCTGGGGCGCCGGCTGGGAGGGTGCGCGATGAGGCCCGGCCCGGTGGTCACCCACCTCACCGCGGAGGACTTGGAGCAGCGCGACCCGGTGGTGCCGCGGATCGCGTCGCTGCTTCGGCCGTACCGCGGCAAGATCGCGATGGTGCTGGTCGCCGTCGTGGCGGCCGCGTCGCTGCAGGCACTGGCGCCGTTCCTGACCCGGGCGGTGTTCGACGACGCGCTCTTCCCCCTCGACGGTGGCGGGCCGGACCTCGGGCTGCTCGGCTGGCTGGTCGCGGGGCTGTGCGCGATCCCGATCGCCACGGCGCTGATCGGGATCTACCAGATGTGGCTGACCTCGACGGTCGGGAACTCCGCGATGGCCGACCTGCGCGGCGACCTCTTCGAGCACCTGCAGAAGATGGAGCTGGCGTTCTTCACCGCCACCAAGACCGGGGCGATCCAGTCGCGCCTGGCCAACGACGTCGCCGGCGTGCGGACCGTGCTCACCGACACCGCGACCACCATCGTGCAGAACTCCGTCACCGTCGCCGCGGCGCTGGTGTCGATGCTGGTGCTGTCGTGGCAGCTCACCGTGATCACCCTGTTCCTGATGCCGCTCTTCGTGGTCATGCAGTTCCGGGTCGGGCGGATCCGGCAGCGGCTCGCGCGGCGCACCCAGGAGTCGCTGTCGGAGATGACCGCGATCACCGAGGAGTCGCTGAGCGTCTCGGGGATCCTGCTCGCGAAGGTCTTCAACCGCGCCGACTCCGAGGTCGAGCGCTACCGCGAGGCCAACCGCCGCCAGACCCGGCTCCAGGTCGAGCAGGCGATGACCGGGCGCACCTTCTTCGCCGTCGTGCAGACCTTCTTCGCGATCACGCCGGCGCTGATCTACCTCTTCAGCGGCTGGCTGATCACCGGCGGCGCCCCGGTCGGCGCCGGCGAGGGTGCGTTGACCGCCGGCACGCTGGTCGCGTTCACCACGCTGCAGGGTCGGCTGCAGATGCCGCTGCTGCAGCTGATGCGGGTCACCCTCGACGTGCAGACGTCGCTGGCGCTGTTCCGCCGGATCTTCGAGTACCTCGACCTCGAGCCCGCGATCACCGAGCGTCCCGGCGCGGTCGCGCTCGACCCCGCCACCCTCGAGGGCCGCGTCGAGATGCGCGGCGTGCGCTTCCGCTACCCCGAGCCGCGGGCCCTGTCCGGCACCACCCACCGCGACCGCTTCGGCGACAGCGGGGTGCGCATCGAGGGTGACCGGGGCGACGTCGTCGAGGGCGTCGACGCTGTCGACGCAGTCGAGGCACGGGAGGTCGGGGAGACGGCCGAGGCGCCCACGCCGGGCTGGGCGCTGGACGACGTCTCCCTGGTGGTCGAGCCGGGGCAGCTCGCCGCGATCGTGGGTCCGTCGGGCAGCGGCAAGACCACGGCGACGTACCTCGTCCCGCGCTTCTACGACGTCACCGAGGGCGCCGTGCTCATCGACGGCAACGACGTCCGCGACCTCACCCTGTCCTCGCTCGCGGACGCGGTCGGGATGGTCACCCAGGAGCCGTACCTCTTCCACGGCACCATCCGCGACAACATCGCCTACGCCAAGCCGGACGCGACCGCCCAGGAGATCGAGCAGGCCGCGCGGGACGCCAACATCCACGACCGGATCATGAGCTTCCCCGAGGGCTACGAGACGATCACCGGCGAGCGCGGCTACCGCCTCTCGGGCGGCGAGAAGCAGCGCCTCGCGATCGCGCGGGTGCTGCTGAAGGACCCGCGGATCCTCATCCTCGACGAGGCCACCTCCGCGCTCGACAACGAGACCGAGCGGCTGGTGCAGGAGGCCCTCGAGCGCGCCACCCGCTCGCGCACCACCATCGCCATCGCCCACCGCCTCTCCACCATCCGCTCCGCCGACGTCATCTTCGGCCTCGAGGACGGCCGCCTCGTCGAGCACGGCACCCACGAGCAGCTGATGGCCGCCGGCGGCCTCTACAAGCGCCTGTACGACGAGCAGTTCTCCCGCGAGCCCCACGGCCGCCCCGCCTGCGACTCCCGCCGCGCCGACATCTCGCTCTAGCCGTCCCGCTGCGGTAGTCCCGGGTCACGTCGCACCCGGCGGTAGTCCCTGACGAAAAGCACCGCGACACGCCCTACGACGGTGCTTTTCGTCAGGGACTACCCCAAGGTGTCAGGCGATCCGGTACCGAAGCAGCCTCTCCCGCTGGTCCTCGGTAAGGGTTCGGCGCGCGGCGACGGTGGTCGTCGAGATCCACCAGGACGGCGGGTCGGCCGTCCATCGCCTCGGGCCGGTACGACGGGAGGCGGCCTGGTAGGCGACGTGAAGCCGTGCGAGGAAGTCGGCCGGGCGGTCCCCCGAGAGCCACCGCACCATCTCGATGCCGTGGTCTGAGAACACCTCGTCGCGGGAGCGGTCCGCACGCCGCTGCTCGCGCCCGAGGTGCACCAGACCGTCGTAGTCGGCCGCGACACCGGCATCGACGTCGACGAGGTCGGGGGTTCCGAGGTGGCGCCCCGAGCTGTCGAACAGCGGGATGTTGGCGCGGGGTCGCGAGCCCTCGATGCTTCCCTGCCACGTCATGCGCATCGCGACCTCCCGGGGTGACCATGCGTTCTCATCGGCCAGTGCGACCGCATCGCGTGCCAGGGGTACCCCGGTCCACGACGACTGCCCGGACACGACGTCGGCGACCTCTGCGACGGAGACCAGGTCCGAGTAGGCCGCCATGTCGACCACCTCGACAGCTCGACGGACGGAGCCGGCGTACCTCATCGCGAAGGAGACCGACCACGCGGCGGAGGTGACCGGGACGGTGTCGACGACCTCGATGTGCTCCGGGCCGGTGCCTTCGCCGCTGAGGGCGAAGCCGGCCTGCGGACGGATGTCGTGGGTGCTGATCAACAGGTCCACCGGGACCTGGGCGCCCGCAGCGTCGACGCCCGAGAACCACGCACCGCCGCACCAGCGCAGCGCCGCCCAGCCGGTGACGGCGTGGCCGGAGCGAAGCACGACCGACGCCTCGAGGATGCGTTGCTCGACGTCGCTCCCGTCCACCCACGCCGGGGTGTAGTAGCCCGAGCTGGACCGGCGGTACCTGTTGCGGTTGCGGGCCTGCCCCCTCGTCGGACCCCGCTGGCCGGACGGGTCGAGACGCACCGGACGCACCAACCCCGGCCGCGGGCCGTCCCACCACTCCATCCCGACAGGATCGACCGGGCCAGCCCCAGCCGTGGCCGCCCGCCCCAGCGCCTGTGGACGAACGCCGCTCGTCCACAGGTCAGCTTGCCGGAGGTGGCCGATTGGAAGTTTCTCCGGGCGGTAGTCCCTGACGAAAAGCACCGCGACACGCCGTACAACGGTGCTTTTCGTCAGGGACTACCCCAGCCCCCGCCCCAGCCCGCGACCCACCTACGGCTCGATCAGGCCGGCGCGGATGGCGTAGCGAGTGAGCTGGGTGCGGTCGTTCATGCCGAGGCGGGCGAGGATGTTGGAGCGGTGCTTCTCGACGGTCTTCTCGCTGATGGAGAGGATGCGGGCGATCTCGCGGGTGGTGCGGCCCTCGGCGATGAGCTTGAGCACCTCATCCTCGCGGGGGGTGAGCACGGCGTCGGGGACGCGTTCGCCGCGGGCGAGGCGGTCGAGGTGGTCGCGCACGATGGCGCCCATGGCGCCGGGGTAGACGAACGCCTCGCCGCGCATGGCCGCACGGCAGGCCTCGACGAGGTCCTCGTCGACGACCGACTTGAGGACGTAGCCGCTGGCGCCGAAGCGGAGGGCGGAGAAGAAGTACTGCTCGTTGTCGTGCATCGACAGCATGAGCACGCGCGGCGGGTTGCGGCGCCGGGAGATCTCGCGCGCGGCCTGGAGGCCGGTCATCGTCGGCATCGCGATGTCGAGGACGACGAGGTCGACCTCGACCTGTCGCAGCAGGGTGAGCACCTCGGCGCCGTCGGCGGCCTCGGCGACGACCTCGATGTCGGGCTGCTGCTCGAGGATCAGCCGTACGCCGCGGCGGACCAGCGCGTGGTCGTCGGCGAGCAGCACGCGGATCGGGGCGGTCACGGCAGCCTCGCTCATGCCGGCACCCGCAGGCGCACCATGGTGCCGCGGTCGCCCGAGACGACCTCGACCGTGCCGCCGACGAGGGCCGCACGGTCGCGCATGCCGCGGATCCCCGTCCCGTCGGGGGTGCCGGGCCTGATCCCGCCGCCGTCATCACCCACCTCGAGCACGACGTCGGGCCCGAAGCGCAGCAGCGACAGCTCCACCCGGCTCGCGCCCGCGTGGCGCACCACGTTGGTCAGCGCCTCCTGCGCGACGCGGTAGATCACGACCTCGGCGTCGTGGCCGAGCTCGGGCAACCCCGGCCCGAAGGTACGACGGACCGCCGGTCCGCCGTACGCCGCGACGTCGTTCGCCAGGGCCGACAGGGCAGCCTGCAGCCCGAGGTCCTCCAGCACGCCGGGCCGGAGCTCCCGGGCCACCCGGCGCACGTCGTCGAGGCCGGCGCGGGCGCTCTCGCGCAGCAGGGACAGCTCGCCGCACAGGTCGGCCGGCGCGCGGTCCTCGAGCTGCTTGAGCCCGAGCAGCACCACGGTCAGGCTCTGCCCGACCTGGTCGTGCAGCTCGCGGGCGACGCGGTCGCGCTCGGCCTCCTGGGCGGCGAGGGCGCGGGCGCTGCTGGAGCGCCGTTCGGTCTCGAGCCGCTCCAGCATCGCGCTGTAGCTGCGCACCAGCTGCGCCCCGGGGCCGTCCCCCGCGGCCTCCAGCTGGCGGCCCTCCCCGCCGAGCTGGACGGTCGCCATCTCCCGGATCACCTCGTCGACCGGCGCCAGCGCCCGGCGCAGCAGCACGGCGGTCACGAGCAGCACGAGCCCGAGGCCGGCCACGAGCACCAGCGCCTCGGACACGACCACCTGCCGGGAGACGCGCGCGGGCGAGAGCAGGAGGACCACGACCGCGGTGCACAGGACGGCGCCGTTGATCAGGCACACCTTCCAGTACAGGGACGTGTTGACGGGCTGCACGACCCCACCATCCCCGATCGGATGGGCGGAGGAAATGGGGGGTGGACCCCATACCGTCGCCGGCGCGGGTCGGGTTGTCTGGAAGCATGCCGCTGACCCTCGCCCGTCTCCGTCGCACCCTCGGACGTTCACTCTCCGTCGGGGGCGGTGGACAACGTCCCCGGGGCGGGGTCGGCGGCACCCAGCACGTGGAGCTGCCGATGACGGTCCGCGGCCCGACGGCCGACGGCGAGGACGTGCGGCTCCTGGTCGAGGTGCTGCTCGACGGCGGCCCGTCCGCCCCGGCCGAGCCCGAGCGGGTCGCGCACGCGCTCCTGCTCGCCGCCGCGCGCCGCTGGCTGGCCGAGCACGACCTCGCGGAGCTGCGCGACGCGCTGCCGTCGGCCCGCGACTCGATGGAGGCCGCCGTCCGCGACGAGTTCGACGAGCTCGACCTGCGCCTGCTGCGCTTCGACGTGGAGTCGGTCGAGCACCTGATCGCCTCGCGGTCGGCCGACCCCGAGGAGCTTCCCGAGCATCCGCACGACGTCGAGGCCGGTGAGCCGCCCCGAGAGGGTGGTGCGCGGTGAGTGCCACGCTCGAGGTCGCCATCTCGACGGGGATGATCTGCGCGGCCGTCGGCTTCGCGATCGGGCTCGCCGTCGGCCGCGGCCGCCAGCCCCGCTGGGTGGAGCGCGGCAGCTTCGTGCACAAGGTGTCGATCGGCTTCGCCACCCTCGACCGGCTCGACGCGGTGCTGCTGCGCTTCGAGGTCGAGGAGGGCTCGCACCTCGCAGGGGTCGAGGTCGACGAGCTGCGGCTGCCGGAGGGCGCCGCGGTCTCGCTGGTCACCCGCGGCAAGGACGTGCTGGTCCCCGGCGGGCGCACCCAGCTGCGCACCGGTGACCAGGTCCTCGTCGTCAGCGCCCTCGGCCAGGTCACCAGCGTCGAGGCGCGGCTGATGTCGGTGAGCCGCTTCGGCCGGCTCGCCGGGTGGTACGAGTCGATCGAGCCGGAGGGCGCCCGGGCCGCGCTCGGCCCGCCCGGACGGAGCGCCGCGTGATCCTCACGTCGGCCGCCATCTCCATCTTCATCGTCAGCTACGCCCTCATCGCGACCGAGCGGGTCCACCGCGTCGCCGCCGCTCTGGGCGGGGTGGCCGGGATGGCGGTCATCGGCCTCGTCGACGCGGAGTCGGCGTTCTTCGACCAGCACACCGGCATCGACTGGAACGTCATCTTCCTGCTGTTCGGGATGATGGTCATCGTCGGCGTCCTCAAGCAGACCGGGCTCTTCGAGTTCCTCGCCCTGTGGGCGGCCCGCAGGTCCGGCGGCCACCCCTACCGGCTGCTCGTGCTGCTGGTGCTCATCGGCGCCACGGTGGCGCCGATCCTCGACAACGTCACCTGCGTCCTGCTCGTCGCGCCGGTGACGATCTCGGTGTGCCGGCAGCTCGGGCTCCCCTCGGCGCCGTACCTCATCTCGCTGATCCTCGCCTCCAACATCGGCGGTACGGCGACGCTCATCGGCGACCCGCCCAACATCATCATCGGCAGCCGCGCGGGCCTGTCCTTCTCGGACTTCCTCGTCCACTCGCTGCCGCTGACCGTCGTGCTGCTGGCGCTGTTCGTGGTGATGGCGCGCTGGATGTTCCGCGAGACCTTCGGGCACCAGATCGACGTCCACCACGTGCTCGGTGACATCCACCCGCGCGAGGCGATCACCAACATGCGGCTGCTGGTGCGCTGCCTGGTCGTGCTCACCTTGGTGATGGTGGCGTTCAGCCTCCACACCCTGCTGCACCTCGACCCGTCGATGGTGGCGATGCTCGGCGCCGGGGCGACCGTGCTGGTCTCGCGCAGCGAGCCCGAGGAGTTCCTCGAGGAGGTCGAGTGGGGCACCCTCGCCTTCTTCATGGCGCTCTTCGTGCTCGTCGGCTCGCTGGTGCAGGTCGGCGTCATCGGCCGCATCGGCGAGCTCGCGGCCGAGGCGTTCGGCGACCAGGAGCTGCTCGCCGCGACGGTGCTGCTGTTCGGGTCCGGGATCGTCGGCGCGTTCGTCGACAACATCCCGTACACGACCGCGACGGTGCCGATCGTCCAGGATCTCGTCGCCGCGACGGGTACGACGGGCGCGGACAGCCCGCTGTGGTGGGCGTTCGTCTTCGGCGCCGACCTCGGCGGCAACGCCACGGCGGTTGCTGCGGGCGCCAACGTGGTCGTGCTCGGCATCGCCGCCAGGGCCGGGGAGCCGATCAGCTTCTGGCAGTTCACCAAGTACGGCATCGTCACCACCGTCGCGACCGTCGCTGCGGCCTGGCTGTGGGTCTACGTCCGCTACTTCGTCCTGTGACGCGCGTGACAGCTCAGGCCAGGCCGAGGATCCGGACGCACTCCAGTGCGACGTAGAGCTCCGCGGCGTCGACGGGGCGGGCCAGGTCGCGACCGGTGGCCTCCTCGAGGCGGCGGATCCGGTAGCGCACGGTGTTGCGGTGCACGTGCAGCTGCTGCGCCGCGGTCGAGGTGGAGCCGCCCGCCGCGAGCCACGCGCGGGCGGTGTCGATGACGACCGACCGGTCGTCCTCGGGCAGCGCGAGGACGGGGGCGAGCACGGCGTCGACCAGGGCCCGCGCCTGGTCGGGGCTGCTGGCCAGCAGCACGGCGAGCGGGTCGCTGCCGAACCGCCCCACGGCGGCCGCACCGGGCGACACCGCCGCGCAGGCGACCCGCGCCTGGCACCGCGCCTCGGGCACCTCGTCGAGCCGGCCGACCTCGCGGCTGACGCCGACCCGTGCGTCCGCGACGCCCTCGAGCGCAGCCACCAGCTGGTCGAGCCCGAAGCCGAGGCGCAGCGCGACGACGCCCTCGTGGCGGTCGTGGTCCAGGCGCCAGGCCGAGCGCACGTTCGCCCGGCGCAGCACGCGCTCCACGTCGACCAGGCCCTCGGCACCCGGCGCCGGCGACTCGGCCGACACCACGACGTACCCGCTGGCCCGGCCGAGGTCGAGCATGCCGGCGGCGCGGCCGACGTGGGTGACCGCGTCCGGCTCGCCGTCGAGCAGCGCGCCGACCAGCACCGCGCGGGCCTCCGCGTCGCGACGGGCCCGATCCGCGATCGATCGGCGGTAGGCGTCGGTCACGTCGGCCGCCAGCTGGTCGCTGACCGCCCAGATGTCGGCGGCCGCGAGCAGCAGGGTGTCGCGGTGCTCGGGGTCGGCCCGCTCGACGAGCACCTCCCACAGGAAGCGCGAGCCGACCCGGAACGCCTGCAGCACCATCGCGTACGGCACCCCCTGCTCGGCGCGCAGGATGCCGGTCTCGGTCGGGGTCGCCTCCGCCGCGGGCTCTCCGGCGATGGTCGCCAGGATGTAGCGCGCGTTGACCTGGCAGGACCCGACGAGCTCGTCGTGCGGCACGACGTCGCCGTCGTCGTACACGGGGATCTCGCGGCGGATCCGGGCCGCCATCGCGGCGCCCAGGTCGTCAGACTCCGGCAGCAGGCGCAGGCACAGCGCCCGCACCTCCGGCACCACCGTCAGCCCGTCCACGCGGTCGAGCGTAGTGCCGCGCCGGCCACCGGTCGTGCCCACACCGGACCGGCCGGCGCGTGCGTTCAGGACCCGGCCGGCACCACGTGCGCGTCGGGGCCCGGGAACGCCAGCGACTCGTGGCCGTCCGCCCAGCGCACGAGGTACGGCGGCGCCCCGTCGTGCCCGCGCACCTCGACCACCTCGGCCGCGCGCCGGTGCTGCGAGTCGGAGTGGCTCTCGACGACCAGCCGGTCTCCCACCTTGGCCTGCATGCGACACCTCCCACGACGGGCCCGCGACCCTGCTGCGGGCCACACCTCCCACCATGCTCGCCGGCCGGGGCCCGCACAAGGGGCTCTGTCGGGCTCGAGCTGAAAGCACGACCAAGCGCGACCCGCACGTACGCTGGGAGGGCGATGAGTAGCCCTGTGTCAACGTCAGGCCGCTTCGACACCGCTGAGCAGTGCCTGGAGGGCGCCGTGCTGGTGGGGGTCGTAGGCGGTCTGGTTCTGCCAGCATCGCCAGATCACGCCGAGCCAGGCGCGGGCCAGGATGCGGGTGGCGTGGGGGTGGTCCTTGCCGCGGGCGAGGGCGTCGTTGTAGATCTTCGCGGCCCAGGGGTTGGC
>NZ_VLJQ01000100.1:0-28253 GCF_007829375.1 Nocardioides sp. J9
GGGTCGCGACCTGGCCGATTCCGCCGAGTCCGATGACCGCCACCTTCTGCCCTGCCTCGACCTGACCGCGGCAGGCGGCGGCGGGGCGGGCGGTCTTGCCGGCGTCCGTACCGGCGGCGGCCTGGGCGAAGCCCACGCCGTCGGGGATCGGGATGAGGTCCTCGGGGAAGGCCAGGCAGTGCGACGCGTAGCCGCCGCCCTGCCCCAGGCCGGGACGGGTCCGCCCGGCGGGCGAGATGCCGACCCGCGCGCCGAGGGCGACGTCCTCGACGCCCTCACCCAGCGCCACCACGACACCCGCGACCTCGTGGCCGAGGGTGAGCGGCCGCGGGGCGAGCTGGGAGAGCCAGCCCGGGTCGTCGAGGATCCCGACGTCGGTGTGGCACAGCCCGGCCGCACGGATCTCGACCAGCACCTCGCCGGCGCCGGGCTCCGGGACAGGAACCTCTGCCAGGACCAGCGGCTCCCCCGGTCCCGTGAACTGCCACGCCTTCATCTCAAGCCCTCCCCGGCCATCGTCGTCCATGATCTCCTGACCGAGTCCCGGGAGATCCGGGACCCTGTTCCACGCCAGCGGCCGGCACGCCCCCGCAGGGGCGCGCCGGCCACGGCGTCGTTCAGCCTCAGGCGGGCCGGTGGGAGAGGAAGACCTTCTCCCACAGCAGCTCCATGTAGGGCTTCAGGTCGAAGTCCGCAGGGTTGAAGTCGGTCAGGAAGTTGTCGTAGGTGATGTCGGTCGTCTGCTCGAGCCCGTCCACGTAGGGGCCCCACGCCTCGACGTCCTCCTGCAGGCCCTTCACGAACGCCTCGCCGTCCTCGAGCGACTTGCTGCTCGCGACGTCGGACAGCTCCTCGTCGTTGATCTTCTTGATCGCGGCGACGGAGGCCTCGTCGAGGCCGACGATCGAGCCCTTCGCCTTCTCGATCTCGCCGAGCGCGGCGGTCATGTTGTCCCAGATGCCGCGGATGTTGGCCTCGAGCAGGACGTCGACGCGGTCGAAGAGCAGCTGCTGGGCAGCCAGCGGGAGCTCGTCCCAGCGGGCCTTGCTGATCGAGATGGCGCCTCCGGCGTTGCCGAAGCCGGTCTCCATGTCGATGGCGAAGTACGGCGCGGCCGGGATGAAGCCGCTCAGGTGCGAGGTCGCGAGCGTCGAGAACACGCAGTCGACGACGCCGCGCTCGAGGGCCTCGAACAGCTCGGTGTAGTTGGCGGTGGCCGTCGACATGCCGAGCGCCTCGGCCTGCTCGACCTGGAGGCGGCTCGAGGTCGCCGCGATGCGGCCCTTGAGCGAGTCCTTGCCGGTGATCGGCTCGGTGCAGGCCACGATCGCCGGACCGCTGGAGAAGATCGGGAGCAGGAGCTTGATGCCGTTGTCGGCGTACTCCTTGGTGATCTCCTCGGAGTTGAGCGCGGCCTCCTCCATGGCACCGTGGAACTGCAGGACGCCGTCCACGGGGCCCTGGCGACCGAGGAAGGTGAGGTTCATGAGGTCGTTCATGGCCGCGAACTTGTCGGGCTCGAGCGAGGCCATGACCGAGCCGACGTCGATGCGGCTGTCGGCGATGGCGTCGTCGACCTGGTCCTGCGGGGCGATCGAGTTGGAGAACGCGATGTCCATCGTGATCTTGCCGCCGGACCAGTCCTCGACAGCGGCGGCGTACTCCTCGAAGCGGCGGCCGGTCGGCGCGCCCTTCGGGGCGGTGCTCTGCATGACGAGGGTCACCGGCGACATGTCCTCGAGGGCCGCCTGGAACTCCTCCTTGGTGGCGCCGTACGCCACGGACTCGCCGCCACCGCTGGCGGCGCCGCCCTCCTCGGCGCAGGCGGCGAGCGTCGCCGTGAGCGACAGCAGCGAGGCCGCCGCAATGAGCTTGGCCGGCTTGGGCCGGCGGATCGAAACGCGCATGGTTGTCTCCAGGTTCAGGTGGGGAAGCCGGGGCCTGGTCGAGCACCGTCGTGGCGCCGACGTCCCCGGACGTCCTGTTCACTCCCGGCCGGTACCGACCACTCCCCGGGACGACCCCGCGAACGAGGTCCGTGGTCGGCGTCACACCGGAACTGCGGGTAATCATTACTATGAATTTCTCTGGTGTCAATCGTCACACGAGGTCGAATTCCAGAACACCCCCCTTCGAGGCTCGGGATGCACGGGCCCATCCGGCAGGGTGGGCCGAAGGTCTCTTGATCTATGCGGATGATTTGCCTTAATGTCCGGAGCAAGACTCACCGAGGAGACAGGCACCATGACCGAGCTCGCACCCCAGGCCGACGGCCGCTTCCAGCACCTGTTCACGCCGTTCCGGATCGGGTCCATCGAGCTGCGCAACCGCGTCATCATGCCGCCGCACTCCTCGGCCATCGGGAGCCTGTGGGGCTCCGACGCCGACGCCGAGAAGGCGATCGCCTACCTGCGCTCGCGCGCCGAGGCCGGCGTGTCGTGGACGACCATGCCCGGCCGGCTCGCCAACGTGCTGCACACCGGCTTCGAGCCGACCGGCATGAGCGCCGAGACCAAGGGCTGGTTCCGCCTGCCGGTCTACCACGAGCGGGTCAGCGCGTACGTCGACGCGATCCACTCCGTCGGCGCCTACGCGGCCCAGCAGCTCACGATGATCGGCGGCCACCCGCACGGCCCGTCGGCGCGCTACAGCTCGCCGGTCAGCAACATCGCCCCGCACGTGCTGAACCTCGACGAGATCCGCCAGTTCGTCGACGAGTACGCCTGGTCGGCCGACAAGGCCGCCACCGCAGGCATCGACATCATCGAGCTGCACGCCAACCACGACGACCTGCACGAGTGGTTCCTGTCCCCGCTCACCAACGCCCGCGAGGACCAGTACGGCGGCAGCCTGGAGAACCGCACCCGCTTCCTGGTCGAGGTCCTCACCGCCGTCCGCGGCGCCATCGGCAAGGAGAAGGTGTTCGGGGTCCGGATGAACATGCTCCAGGAGGACCCGCACGGCCTCGACGCCGCGGCTGCGCTGGAGATCGCCAAGGTCATCGAGGGCACCAGCCTCGTCGACTACCTGCACCTGGTCGCCGGCAGCCCGTGGGGCAACCCCAGCTACATCCAGCCGATGTGGTTCCCCGCCGGCGGGTTCGCGGACATCTCCGCGCAGTTCCGCAGCGAGCTCAGCCTGCCGATCGTGCACACCGGACGGATCAACACCCCCGAGGTGGCCGAGCGCCTCATCGCCGAAGGTGCCGCCGACGTCGTCGGCATGGCCCGCGCGCACGTCGCCGACGGCGAGCTGCTGGTGAAGGCCCGCGAGGGCCGCACCGCCGACATCCGCCCGTGCATCGGCGGCAACGACTGCATCAACCGCCGTTACGTCGACGGCCTGCCGTTCGGCTGTGCGGTCAACCCGCACACCAGCCGTGAGACCGAGGGACCGTGGAGCGCCCGCCGGATGAGCGCCCCGCTGACCGTGGTCGGCGGCGGCCCCGCCGGCATGGAGCTCGCCGCGCTCTGCGCCGAGGCCGGCGCCCCGGTCACCCTGATCGAGAGGTCGTCGACGCTCGGCGGGCAGCTCCGCCTGGCCCTCGGCGCTCCCGACCAGGACCAGATGGCGGCCTACCTCGACTGGCAGGTGCGCCGCCTCGAGCAGCTCGGCGTCGACGTCCGCCTCGAGACCGAGGTCTCCGCCGCCGACGTGCTGGCACTGCCCGAGGACACCGTCGTCGCAATCGCCACCGGCGCCGACAGCCGGCTCCCCGAGGTCCCCGGCATCGACCTCCCCGTGGTGCTCGACTCGCGCGAGGTGATGAGCGGCGCCGCCGAGCCGGGCAAGCGCGTGCTCGTCGTGGTCGAGGACGACCACCTCGCCCCCCTGCTGCTCGCCGACCGGCTCGCCTCCCGCGGCCACGAGGTGACGATGGCGTACTCCACGCCGAACGCCGCCGTGCAGCTCGGCCGCTACATCGTCGGCTCGATCCTGGGCCGGCTCGACGAGGCGGGCGTGGAGTTCCGCTTCCTCGAGAAGCTCGAGGAGGTCACCCCCGACGGCGCCGTGCTGCGTCACATCTACTCGCAGAGGTTGCGCACCGTCGGCGGCTACGACTCCGTCGTGATCGCCTGCGGCGGCGTCTCCGACAGCGCCCTGTACGACGAGGTGCGCACCGCTCGGCCGAACGTGCACGTCCTCGGTGACGCCTACGCGCCGCGCCGCCTCGTGTTCGCGACCCGCCAGGCCTACGCCCTCGCCGAGGAGCTCACCACCGTGGACGAGGCGGCCCTGCCCACCCTCCAGCTCATCCCCGCCGGCACCCGCTGACCGGCCCACCGAAGGAGCCCGCCATGACCACCACCATCATCGTCGGAGTCGACGGCAACCCGCGCTCGGAGCAGGCTGCGACGAAGGCCGCCCGGCTGGCCGCCGCGACGGACGCGACGCTGCACGTGGTGTGCGCCTACGTCCGCGAGCAGTCGGCCGAGGTCGACGCGGACGGGGAGACGCGGCAGATCGCGATCTCCCAGGAGTCCGCCGCGATCGCCGAGCAGGTCGCCGAGTTGCTGCGCCCGATCGCCCCGAGCGTCACCTCCGCCGCCGTGCTCGGCCGCCCCGCGGACGCGCTGCTGTCGGAGGCCGAGCGCCTCTCCGCCGACCTGATCGTCGTCGGCAACGCGCGCATGCAGGGCATCGCCCGGGTCCTCGGCAGCGTCGCCGCGGCGGTGGCCCACCACGCCGAGTGCGACGTCTACATCGCGAACACCAACTGACCCCTCGAGACCCCTTGTGACCCACGCCACCTCAATGCTAATATTCATACGCATTGATTAGGAAGGATCGTGCCATGCGCACCACACCCCCGTCCGAGCTGGACGTCCTGGTCGTCGGCGCCGGCTTCTCCGGCCTCTACAGCCTCCACCGTCTCCGCACCCTGGGCCGCACCGTCCACGTCATCGAGGGCGACGACGACCTCGGTGGCGTCTGGTACCGCAACCGCTACCCTGGCGCGCGCTGCGACATCGAGAGCGTCGACTACTGCTACTCGTTCGACGACGCGATCGTGCAGGAGTGGACCTGGACCGAGCGCTACCCCGCGCAGCCGGAGATCCTCCGCTACATCAACTTCGTCGCCGACCGCCTCGACCTGCGCCCGGGCATCACCTTCGAGACCCGGGTGACCGAGATGCACTGGGACGACGAGGCGTCGCTGTGGCGCGTCGCCACCGACCAGGGTGACCGGATCGCCGCCCGCCACGTGATCATGGCCAGCGGCCAGCTCTCCACCCCGCAGCTCCCGGCCATCGAGGGCATCGAGGACTTCGCCGGCGTGCTCGCACACACCGGCGACTGGCCGCGCGAGGGCGTCGAGCTGTCCGGCAAGCGCGTCGGCGTGATCGGCACCGGCTCGTCCGGCGTGCAGACCGTGCCGCAGGTCGCGAAGCAGGCTGCGCACCTCTCGGTCTTCCAGCGCACCGCGCACTACGCGATCCCCGCGCGCAACCACGAGCTCGACCCCGAGTACGTCGCCGACCTCAAGTCCCGCTTCCAGGAGTACCGCGAGATCGCGCGGCACCACCCTGGCGGCACGCACCGCCACATCGGCACCGAGTCCGCCCTGGACGTCGACCCGGCAGCGCTGGAGGAGAACCTGCAGCGCCTCTGGGACCGCGGCGGTCCGGACATCCTCGCGGCGTACCGCGACTTCCGCACCGACGAGCGTGCGGCCGAGAAGGCCGGCGAGTTCGTCCGCCAGCGGATCCGTGAGCTCGTCAAGGACCCGGTGACGGCCGAGGCGCTGTGCCCGAAGGGCTACCCGTTCGGCTCGAAGCGCCTGGTGCTCGAGATCGACTACTACGAGACCTTCAACCGCGACAACGTCTCGCTCGTCGATGTCGGCGCCGACCCGATCGCCCGCATCGAGGGATCGGCCGTCGTCCTCGAGAGCGGCGCCCGCCACGAGCTCGACGTGCTCGTCCTCGCCACCGGCTTCGACGCCCTCACCGGACCGCTCTTCGCGATCGACATCCAGGGCGTCGACGGCGTGCGGCTGCCCGACGCGTGGGCCGACGGCCCGCGCACCTACATCGGTGTGAGCACCGCAGGCTTCCCGAACATGTACGTCGTCGGCGGCGCCGGCAGCCCGTCGGTGCTGAGCAACATGCTCATCTCCATCGAGCAGCACGTCGAGTGGATCACCGACTTCGTCCAGTACCAGTTCGAGAACGGCATCTCGAAGGCCGAGGCGCTCGAGGACGCGCAGGACCGGTGGACCCAGGAGGTCTACGACAAGGCCGCGCCCACCCTCTTCATGAAGGGCAACTCCTGGTACGTCGGCGCGAACGTCCCCGGCAAGCCGCGGGTGTTCAGCCTCTACCTCGGCGGCGTCGGGCACTACCGCGACGTCTGCGACCAGGTCGCTGCCGACAACTACAAGGGCTTCGAGCTCACCTGACCCTGCCTGTCCCAGGCTGACTCCCAAGGACCAACAAGATGACGAACTCCCACGGCCCCCTCGCCGGCGTCCGCGTGATCGAGGCCGGCTCGATGTACGCCGCTCCGACCGCCGGACGCATGCTCCGCGACTTCGGCGCCGAGGTGATCAAGGTCGAGGACCCGACCAGCGGTGACTTCGCGCGGCAGTGGCAGCCGGCCCACGAGGGCATGGCGATCGGTTTTGCCCGCCTCAACAGCGGCAAGCGCTCCGTGGGGCTCGACCTGCGCCGTACCGAGGGCCGGGACATCCTCAAGCGCCTGGTCGCCGGCGCCGACGTGTTCATCGAGAACTTCCGCCCCGGTCGCATGGAGGCCTGGGGGATGTCGTACGACGAGCTCAAGGCCACCAACCCCGGCCTGGTCATGACCCGGGTCAGCGGCTTCGGCCAGACCGGCCCGTACCGCGAGCGTCCCGGCTTCGGCACCGTCGCGGAGACGGCTGGCCGCACACGCCGCCGACCGCTCCCCCGTTCGGCTTCGCCGACTCCATCGCGGGCATCTCCGCGGCGTACGGCACCGCGATGGCGCTGTTCAACCGCGGCCGCACCGGCGTCGGCAGCGAGGTCGACATCGCGCTCTACGAGCCGCTGATGTTCATCCTCGGCGACGCGGTGCTCAACTACACCTCGTCCGGCGAGATCATGCAGCGCCACGGCAACGCCTCGGGCGCCGCCTCGCCGCGCGGCATCTACGAGGCCGCCGACGGCGGCTGGCTCTCGATCGCCGGCTCCAACCAGGCCATCGCCATGCGCCTTTTCGAGGCGATGGGTCGCCTCGACCTGCAGACCGACGAGCGCTACGCCACCAACGAGGCGCGGATGGCGAACAACGAGTCGCTGCAGAAGATCGTCTCCGAGTGGGTGGCCGAGCGTCCGCGCGACGAGGTGCTCGAGATCCTCGAGAAGTTCGAGGTCGTGGCCGCCGCCGTCAACGACTCCAGTGACGTCGTCCGCGACCCGCACTTCGCCGAGCGCACCCTGAAGGCGCTCACCGGCACCGCCCTGGGCAACGAGGCCCTGGTCCCCGGCCCGATCCTGCACGTCAACGACTACGACGGCCCCGCCTACGAGGGCGTCCCGACCGTCGGTGAGCACACCGCAGAGGTGCTCGGCGACCTCGGCGTCACCGGCGACGAGCTCGCGCGGCTCGTGGCCGACGGGGTGGTCAGTGGCTGACCTGGAGCCCGCCCTCGCGGCGCTCCGCGACGGTGCGGCAGGCGGCACCCCGATGATCGAGATGTCCCCCGCGCAGGCGCGCGAGCGGGTCGCTGCGGGCAACCACCTCTGCGCGGACGGGCCTGCGGTCGACGTGCGCGACCTCGGCCCGGACGAGGGCCCGGGACCGACGGTCCGGGTCTACCTGCCCGTCGCCCCGGCCACCCCGGTGGCGACCCTCGTCTACGCCCACGGCGGCGGCTGGGTCACCGGAGACCTCGACTACGCCGACGAGCTGTGCCGCTTCGTGGCCGACGCCGGCGTCCGCGTCGTCAGCGTCGACTACCGCCTCGCCCCCGAGCACCCCTATCCCGCCGGCCTCGACGACGTCGCCGCCGCCTGGGCCTGGGCCCGCCAGCGGTACGACGGTCCCGTCGGCCTCGGCGGCGACAGTGCCGGTGGCAACCTCGCCGCCGCGGTCGCCCTGCGCGCCGCAGCGGACGCGCCCGCCGACTTCCTGCTGCTCCTCTACCCCGTCCTCGCCGCGCCGGGCTCCACGCCGTCGTACACGACGCAGGGCACGGCGTTCCCGATCGGCGAGGCCGAGATGCGCTGGTTCCTCGAGCACTACAGCGGCTCGCCCGAGGCCGGCGAAGCCGCCGGACCCGACCTCTTCCCGCTGCTGTCCGGCGACCTGGGCACGCTGCCGCCCACGCACGTCGTGGTCGTCGAGCACGACCCGCTGCACGACGAGGGCGTCGCGTTCGCGGCGGCGCTGCGGGAGGCCGGCGTCCCGGTCACGCTGGAGCGTCACCCCGACCTCTGCCACGGCTTCCTGCGCTTCACCGCCGCGTCACCGCGCTCGCGCGAGGCGCGCGACGCCGTGGTCGACGCCGTACGGCGGCTCGCGGCCAGCGGTGCGGAGGTGCAGCCGTGAGCTCCGTGGCGCGGCGCCCGCAGAAGACCGCGATGCTGCTGGCGCAGCGCATCGTCGGCGACATCAACCGCCGCGGCAACAACGTCGGCGACCGCCTGCCTCCCGAGCGCGCCATGCTCGAGGAGTACGAGGTCGGCCGCGGCACGCTGCGCGAGTCGCTGCGCTTCCTCGAGCTCCAGGGCGTCATCCAGCTCAAGCCCGGCCCCGGCGGCGGCCCTGTCGTGCAGCAGCCCGACGCGACCAGCCTGGCGACCGCGCTGACCCTGCTGCTGCAGTTCGCCGAGGCGCCCTTCCGCACGATCGCCGAGGCCCGCGGGGGCCTCGAGCCGATGATGGCCCAGCTCGCGGCCGAGCGGATGTCCGGCGCGGAGCTGGCGGACCTGAAGCTCAGCGTGGACACGATGAAGGAGAACCTCGCGGACCAGCGCGTCTTCCTCGAGGAGAACAAGCGCTTCCACGACGTCATCGCCCACGGCTCGGGCAACGCGATGTTCGGCTACCTCGTCGACGCCCTGCTCGGCATCCTCGACGGCTCCGCGATCGGCATCGACTACCCCGAGGTCCGTCGCCGCGCCGTGCACCGCGCCCACCTCAACATCTACGAGGCCCTCGCCGAGCGCGACCCCGCGCGCTCCGCCGAGGCCATGGCCGACCACGTCCAGCAGTACCTCAAGTACGCCGAGAAGAAGTTCCCCGACATCCTCGCCGCCCCCATCGTCTGGACCAACGGCCACTGAGCCCCCTCCCCCCAGCCCCCTCCCCGGGGCTGCTCTGCCGGGACGGTCGAAACGTCACTTGTGGCCCGTCAAGTGGTCACCTGTGGCCCGTTGAGTGGTCACCTGTGGCCCGTCGAGTGGTCGCGTACGGCGGACCGAGTGGTCACTTGCGGCCGGCCGAGACGTCACGTCCGGCAGATCCGACGGACGACGTACGCAATTGACCACTCATTGCGCCGTTCCTGACCACTCAACGGGCCAGATCTGACGCCTCGACCCGCCAGAACTGACGCTTCGACGAGCCAGAAGTGACCACTCAACAGGCCGGAAGTGACGTCTCGACGATCCCGGGTCAGCGGAGAAGCGGGAGACGGCGTGCAGGAGACCCGGGGAAAAAGCAACGAACCCGCCTCGTGATCCTCACCAGGCGGGTTCGTGGCTCGTGCGGTAGCGCTGGGGCTACGACCAGGGGCTGTCGATGCCGAGCACCCGGGCGAGGGTGCCGCCGAGGACGAGCTTGGTCTCGTCGTCGGAGAGGCCGAGGGAGTCGATCGCCTTGATCTCCTCGGCGGGGCTGGTCATCGGCCAGTCGGAGCCGAAGACGATGCGCTCCGCGCCGTGGCGGCGGATGAGGTCGCGCACGCGCTCGGGGCGCAGGGTCGACAGGCTCGGGGGCCAGCTGGTCTCCAGGACCACGTCGGCGCCGTTGAGCATCTCCTCGGCGTCGTCGAGGATCTTGTAGCCGCCGAAGTGGCAGGCCATCAGCCTGAGTGCCGGGAACTGCTTCGCGATGTCGGCGATCATCTTCGGGCTCGAGAGGCGGTTGGCCTCCGGCGAGCCGCCCTCGCCCACGTGGGTGATCACGGCGATCTCGTCGCCGAAGGCCTCGAAGATCGACCACAGCCGCGGGTCGTCGAGGGCGAAGCCCTGGAACAGCGGGTGGATCTTGACCGCGCGGACGCCGTGGCGCCGCAGGCTCGCCATGTTCTCCTCGACCGAGAGGTCGACGTGGACGGTGCCGAAGCCGAACCGGGTGTCGCTGGTGAGGCCGGCGACGAAGCGGTTGACGGAGTCGACGTGGCGGGCCTCGTTGGCGATGCCGAGGCAGCAGCTGACCGAGACACCGCTGGCCGCCATGTCCGCCTCGAGGCCGGAGACGGTGCCGTCGCCGCGGGCGTTGAGCTCGGGCAGGCGGTTGGCGGACAGCGCCAGCTCGGCGATCTTGTCCGGCCAGACGTGGGCGTGGGCGTCGATGATCACGCGGAGGGTCCCTTCGGGGTCAGAGCTTGCCGGACTCGCCGCCGTCGACGACGAAGGTCGCCCCGGTGGTGAACGCCGACACGGGCGAGACGAGCAGGCAGGCCAGCGGCACGAGCTCGGACGGGTCGGCCATGCGGCCGGCGGGGATCTTCGCGATCCGCTTGGCGTGCAGCTCGGGCGACTCGGTGACCGCCTTCTGCGCCTCGGTGACGAAGGCACCGGGGGCGATGCAGTTGACCTGGACGTTCTTCGCCGCCCACTCGGCCGCGAGGGCCTCGGTGAAGCGGACGACCGCGCCCTTGGAGGTCGAGTACGGCACCAGGAACGGCTTGCCGCGCAGGCCGGTCGTGGACGCGACGTTCACGATCCGGCCGCCGCCCTGCTCGATCATCTGCACGCCGGCGGCCTGGGCCAGCAGCATCGGGGCGATGACGTTGACCGCCATCGCGTCCTTCCAGATCGCCGGGTCCTGGGTGGCGAACTTGCCTGCCGGCGCGATGCCGGCGTTGTTGATCAGGCCGTCGATGCGCCCGTGGCGGGCGATGACCTCGGGGACCAGCGCCGCGACGGAGTCCTCGTCGCGCATGTCCGCCTCGACGACGGAGATCCGGCCGTCACCCTGCGAGGCGACCTCGGCGAGGCTGTCCTTGGAGCGGGCGGCCGCGACGACGTGCGCGCCCTCCCTGGCGAGCTCGATCGCCATGGCGGCGCCGAGGCCACGGCTCGCGCCCGTGACCAGGACGACGGTGTCCGTGAGCCTGAGGTCCATCAGCGCGCACCCTTCGCGAGGCGACGGGCGAGCGAGTCGAGGAGCACCTCGGTGGCGCCCTCGTAGACCCGCAGCGGCCGGGCGTTGCGGTAGAGGCGCTCGATCTTCGAGCCACGGACCAGACCGAAGCGGCCCATGGTCTGCACCGAGCGGTCGACGACCGCGGCAGCAGCCTCGGTCGCGTGCACCTTCGCCATCGACGAGTAGTCGAGGTGACCGAGCGGGTCGGCCTTGGCGAGGGCGGCGGCGCGGTAGACGAACGCACGGGCGGCCTCGACGTCGGTCCACGACTGGGCGAGCTTCTGCGACACCGCTCCGAGCTCGATCAGCGGGCGACCGAACTGCTCGCGGGCCAGGGCGTGCGCCTTGGCCTCGTCGAGCGCGGCCTGGGCCAGGCCGACGCCGGACGCGGCGACGGTGACACGGAAGACGGCGAGCGTCTGCAGCATCAGCGAGAACGCCTTGCCGGGGACGCCGAGCCGGTTGGCCGCGGGCACCCGTACGTCGGTGAAGGTGAGTTCGCCGAGGATGTGCGGCGCGATCAGGTCGGCGCCACGCTCGACGGAGACGCCGTCGGTCGCGGCGGGGATGAGCACCATCGACCAGCCCTCGCCCTCGCGGACGAGCGTGCAGTAGAAGTCCGCGGCACCACCGTTGGTGATGAACGACTTCCGGCCGTTGACCACGAGGTCGTCACCGTCGGCGACGGCGGTCGTGGTGATCGCCCGCAGGTCCGAGCCGACGTCGGGCTCGGTCAGCGCGAGGCCGGCGATCGCCTCGAGGGAGGCGACCTTCGGCAGCCACTCGGCCTTGAGCTCCTCGGAGCCCCCGACCGACAGCGAGTAGCTGCCGACGCCCTGCATGCCGAACATCGAGTCGAGGTGGGCGGAGGAGTACATCAGCGCCTCGCGCACCACGGCGATGGTGAGCGGGTCCAGGACCTCGGACACGCCGCCGTAGGCAGCCGGCACGACGTGGCGCGCCAGCCCGCTCTCGGCGAGCAGGCTGCGCACCTTGGGGTGCACCTCGACGTACTCGTCCGCCTCGTCGGCGAACGGCTCGACGGCCGCGGCGAGCTCGCGCGCCACCGCCTGGATCTCCCGGTGCTCCGGGCTCAGGTCGAACATGGGGACTCCTCTGGGGTGGGCGCGCCTCAGCGGCGCTGGTCGAACTTCCGGCCGAGCACCTCGGACACGATCCGGACGCGCTGCATGGTGGGCGTGCCGCCGGCGATCGCCCAGCCGTGCGAGTCGCGGTGGAGCCGCTCGATGCCGTACTCCTCGGTGTAGCCGTTGCCGCCGTGGATCTGCATGGCGAGGTCGGTGACCCGCTTGGCCATCTCGTTGGCGGTGCACTTGGCGAGCGACACCTTGAGCGGGTCGGGCAGGCCGTTGGCGCCGATGGAGGCGACGGCCTGGTCGCGCAGCAGGCGCGCGGCCTCGACCTGGAGGACCATGTCGGCGACCATCACCTGGATGCTCTGGAACTCGATGAGCTCCTTGCCGAACTGCTCGCGCTCCTGGACGTACTGCAGCGTCTTGTCGAGCGCGGCCTGGCCGATCGCGAGGCTCATCGTGGTGTTGCCGAGGCGCTCGACCGAGAAGATGCCGAACAGCTTGCTGAAGCCACCGGCCGGCACGACGATGTTCTCGACCGGGACCTCGACGTTGTCGAAGTAGAGGTCTGCCGACGGGATGCCGCGGAAGCCCATGAGGCGCTCGCTGGCGCCGGTGGAGAAGCCGGGCGTCTCCTTGTCGACGACGACGGCGCCGATGCCCTTCGCGCCGGGCGCGTCGGAGAGGCGGCAGTAGACGAGGTACTGGTCGGCCTCGCCACCGTTGGAGATCCAGCGCTTGTTGCCGTTGATGACGACGGTGTCGCCGGTGATCTTGCCGGTGGTGCGCATGTCGGTCGCGGCGGAGCCGGCGTCGGGCTCGGAGATGCCGACCGCCATCGTCTTCTCACCGGAGATGATCTGCGGGAGCCAGCGGGCCTTCTGCTCCTCGGACCCGAGGTGGACGATCACCTGCGCCGGGCCGGTGTTCGACTCGAAGACCTGGAACGCGGCAGGACGGCAGACCTTCGCGAACTCCTCGATGACGGCGAGCGCCTGCGCGAGCGGGGCGCCGGAGCCGCCGTGCTCCTCGGGGTGCGTGATGCCGAGGAAGCCCAGCTCACCGAGCTGCATCCTCTGCTCCCTGGTGACCGGCGTGCGGTTCACGTCCATCTGCTCGGCCACCGGGCCGTAGACCTCTCGCGCGACCTGGGCAGCCAGCTGCCGGATCTCCGCGTACTCGTCGTTGGTCACGACATCCTCCTCGGAAAGTTGTAATCATGATCCTAGATTCGGGGGAGCCGTGCCTGTCAACCCCGTGACACATCCTGAATATCATGATAATGGTTATCCATGGCTGGAAACTCTCGAACCGACGTCGTCATCGTCGACGCGATCCGCACCCCGAGCGGCCGGGGCAAGGCCGGCGGCGCCCTCGCCGACGTCCACCCCGTCGACCTGCTGTCCCAGACGCTCCAGACGCTCCTCGAGCGCTCCCCCGCGGTCGACCCGGGCACCGTGGACGACGTCATCGTGGGCTGCGTGTCCCAGGTCGGCGAGCAGTCCGCCACCCCGGGCCGGATGGCCTGGCTGGGCGCGGGCCTCCCGCCGCACGTGCCCGCGACCACGATCGACCGCAAGTGCGGCTCGAGCCAGCAGGCGGTCCACTTCGCCGCCCAGGCGATCGCGTCCGGCGAGGCCGACGTCGTCGTCGCCGGTGGCGTCGAGTCGATGAGCCGCGTCGTGATGGGCTCGGCCCGCATGGGCGCCGACCCGTACGGCGTCCGCGTGGCCGAGCGCTTCGCCCCCGGTCTCGTCTCGCAGGGGGTCGCCGCGGAGCTCGTGGCGGCGCGCTGGAAGCTCAGCCGCACCGAGCTCGACGAGTTGTCCGTGCGCTCGCACGACCTGGCTGCCGCCGCGCAGGACTCCGGCGCCTTCGACCGCGAGGTCATCACCGTGCAGACCCCGTCCGGCCCGGTGTCGCGCGACGAGACCATCCGGCGCGGCTCCAGCGTCGAGAAGCTCGCCGAGCTCAAGGCCGTCTTCGAGACCCCCGAGCTGTCCGAGCGGTTCCCGGAGATCGACTGGTCGGTCACCGCGGGCAACTCCTCGCAGATCACCGACGGTGCCAGCGCGCTCCTGGTCATGTCTCGCGAGCGCGCCGAGCAGCTGGGCCTGACCCCGCGCGCACGGGTGCACTCGATGGCCGTCGTCGGCGACGACCCGCTGCTGATGCTGACCGGCCCGATCCCGGCGACGCACAAGGTGCTCGCCCGTGCCGGCCTGACGATCGACGACATCGACCACGTCGAGCTGAACGAGGCCTTCGCCTCGGTCCCGCTCGCCTGGCTGGCGGAGTTCGACATCGACCCGGCCCGCCTCAACCCCCGGGGCGGCGCGATCGCCCTGGGCCACGCGCTGGGCGCCTCTGGGGGGCGCCTGATGACCACCATGCTCCACGCGCTGGAGGACACCGACCAGCGCTTCGGCCTCCAGCTCATGTGCGAGGCCGGCGGCATGGCGAACGCGACCATCATCGAGCGGCTCTGAGCGCCGCGCCGCACACGAAGGAGAAGCAGTGAACCTCACCGGAGCCTCGGCTCTCGTCACCGGAGGCGCCTCGGGCCTCGGCGCCGCCACCGCCCGTCGCCTCGCCGCGGCCGGCGCCCACGTCGTCGTCCTCGACCTCAACGAGGAGCTCGGCAAGGAGTTCGCCGAGGAGATCGGCGGCTCGTTCGCGCTGGCCGACGTCACCGACCCGGCCGCCGTCGACGCGGCGCTGGACGTCGCCGTCGAGCACGGCCCGCTGCGTGCGCTCGTGCACTGCGCCGGCAAGGGCGGCACGGTCCGCCTCGTCGGCCGCGACGGCACCCCCGGCGACCTCGACCTCTACCGCCAGCTCATCGACATCAACCTCGTCGGCACCTTCAACGTGCTGCGCCTGGCCGCTGCGCGGATGGCCACCAACGAGCCCGTCGACGGCGAGCGGGGCGTGTGCGTCCTGACCGCTTCGGTCGCCGCGTGGGAGGGCCAGGTCGGCCAGATCCCCTACGCCTCCGCGAAGGCCGGCGTCGTCGGCATGACCCTCGTCGCCGCGCGCGACCTCGCGACCAAGGGCATTCGCGTCAACACCATCGCGCCAGGCGTCTTCGACACCCCGATCCTGGCCCGCTTCTCGCAGGAGATCCGCGACGGGCTCGGTGCGCAGGTGCCGAACCCGGCCCGCCTCGGCCGCCCGGACGAGTACGCCATGCTCGCGCTGCAGGTGGTCGAGAACCCCTACCTCAACGGCGAGACGATCCGCCTCGACGGCGCGATCCGGATGAGCCCCCGGTGACGAGGGAGGACGACATGACGAACGAGAACACCCAGAACCCCGACGCCGTGGCGGAGGAGCCGGAGCTGCTCGTCGAGGAGCGCGGTCGCGTGCTCGTGCTGACGATGAACCGTCCTGCCGCGCGCAACGCGATGTCGATGGCGATGGCGCACCAGATCGGCGACGCCCTGCAGATGCTGGACGACCGCCCCGACCTCAGCGTCGCGGTGATCACCGGCTCCGGCGGCACGTTCTGCGCCGGCATGGACCTCAAGGGCTTCGCCCGGGGCGAGCGTCCGGTCGTCGAGGGCAAGGGCTTCGCCGGCCTGGTCCGCAAGCCCCCGGCCAAGCCGTTGATCGCGGCTGTCGAGGGCTACGCGCTCGCCGGTGGCTTCGAGATCGTGCTGGCCTGCGACCTGGTCGTCGCCTCGTCGGCGGCGAAGTTCGGCCTCCCGGAGGTCAAGCGCGGCCTCACCGCGGCGGCCGGCGGCCTGCTCCGCCTGCAGCACCGGATCCCGTACCACCTGGCGATGGAGCTCGTCCTGACCGGCCGGATGTGGCCGGCGACCGACGCCGCCGAGGTGCACCTGGTCAACCGGGTCGCCGAGCCGGGCCTGGCCCTGGCCGTGGCGCTCGAGCTCGCCGACGAGGTCGCCGCCAACGCCCCGCTGGCGCTGGCCGCGTCCAAGCAGGTGCTCGTCAGCTCCGTGGACTGGCCGCTGGACGAGAAGTTCGACCGCCAGGAGGAGTTCGTCGACCCCGTCCGCAAGTCCTCCGACGCCAAGGAGGGCGCGGCCGCGTTCGTCGAGAAGCGCGACCCCGTCTGGACGGGCAGCTGACGGCTCCGTCCCCACAGCACCGGAAAGGGCCATCGCGAGCGATCGCGATGGCCCTTTCGCTTGCGTCCCTCCCGGTGAGGACGTCAGGTCGCGGCGCCGACGGGCGCCGCGGGCGTCACGTGGCCTTCACTCGGCCGTGAGTCCGCCGTCGACCAGCAGGCCCTGGCCGGTGACGAACGAGGCGTCGGAGGAGCCGAGGAAGGCGACCGCGGCCGCCACCTCCTCCGGACGACCGATCCGGCCCATCGGGGTGGCGGCGGTCGTCGTACCGGCGCCGCGCAGGAGCGCGGTCTCGACCGGCCCCGGGCACACGCAGTTGAAGCGCAGGCCCTCGGGGGCGTACTCGACGGCGAGGGCGCGGGTGAGCATGAGGACGCCGCCCTTGGACGCCCGGTAGGCGGGCGCACCCCCCTTCACCGCGACGTACGACGACGTCGACCCGCACGTCACGACGGCACCCTTCGTGCGGCGCAGCTGCGGCAGGGCGGCCGTGATGGCGTGCCAGGTGCCGGTGAGGTTGACGTCGAGGACGTCCTGCCAGGCGGCCGGCTCGACGTCCACGGCGTCGGCGCGCTCGATGGTCCCCGCGTTGTTGACCAGAACGGCGGCGCGGCATCTCGTGGGTCGGCGTGCCGTGCGCGGAGATGCCCGCGCCGGTGAAGACCAGCCCGATCGGGCCGAGCGCCTCCTCCGCCTCGGCGGCGAGCGCGTCCATGGCGTCGGCGTCGCGGACGTCCACCCCACGCGCAAGAACCCCGCTGCCGGTGCTGGCAACGAGGTCCTCGGCCACGCGGGTGGCCACGTCTGCGTCGAGGTCGGCGACCACGACGGACGCACCCTCGGCGGCGAGCCGGCGGCACACGGCCTCACCGATGCCGCCACCGCCCCCGGTCACGAGGGCGGTGACGCCGGTGAACCGCGCCGCGGGCGCGGCGGTGCTCATGCGGACTCGGCGGCAGCCTCGTCGGCGGGGCGGCGCAGCATCAGGCCGACCCGCTTGCAGGTCATGACCAGCACGTCGTCCTGGTTGTAGCCACGGTGCTCGAACCACACGATGCCCGAGTCGGTGCGCGAGGAGGACTCACGCTTGTCGACGATCGTGGTCTCGCCACGCAGGGTGTCGCCGTGGAAGACGGGCGCCGGGAAGCGGACCTCCTCGTAGCCGAGGTTGCCCAGCGTGGTGCCCATGGTCAGCTCCGGCACGTGGAAGGCGCCGATGAGCGCCACCGTGAAGAGGCTGTTGACCAGCGGACGGCCGTGGATGGTCGTCTTGGCGTACTCGGCGTCGAGGTGGATCGGCGCGACGTTCATCGTCAGCGACGTGAACAGCACGTTGTCCATCTCGGTGATGGTGCGCCGGAACGCGTGCTTGTAGGTCTTGCCGACCTCGAACTCCTCGAAGTAAAGACCGCGCATCAGTAGCTCCTGGGAAGGCCGAGCACGTGCTCGGCGACGTAGTTGAGGACCATCTCCTGGCTGATCGGCGCGATCCGCATGAGGCGTGCCTCGCGGAGGTAGCGCTCGACGTGGAACTCCTTGCTGTAGCCCATCCCGCCGTGGACCTGGAGGGCGACGTCGGCGGCGTAGTAGCCCGCCTCGGCGCACAGCCACTTGGCGTAGTTGGCCTCGGCGCCGCAGGGCTCCTGCCGGTCGACCAGCCAGGTCGCCTTCTGCAGGACCGCGTCGGCCGCCTCGAGGCGGATCTTCGCCTCGGCGAGCTGGAAGGACAGGCCCTGGTTGGCGCCGATCGGGCGCCCGAAGACCACGCGGTCCTTGGCGTACTGGGTGCCGCGGCGCAGCGCCGCCTCGCCGATGCCGAGCATGGCGTTGGCCGCGACGACGCGCTCGGCGTTGAGGCCGGTCAGGATGACCTTGAAGCCCTTGCCGACCTCGCCGACGACGTCCTCGTCCGGGACGAAGAGGTCGTCGATGAACAGCTCGTTGCTGTCGACGGAGTTGCGGCCCATCTTCGGGATGGCGCGCACGGTGACCTTCTCCCGGTCGAGCGGGGCGAAGAACACGGTCAGGCCGTCGGTCTTCCTGGCGCACTCGTTGCGCGGGGTGGTGCGGGCCAGGAGGAGCATCCGCTCGGCGCGCTGCGCGTTGGAGATCCAGACCTTCTTGCCCGAGACCAGCCAGCCGCCGTCGACCTTGCGGGCGAAGGTGGAGATGTTCGTGGTGTCGGTGCCCGCGTCGGGCTCGGTGACCGCGAAGGAGATCTGCAGGTCTCCCGTGGGCACGCGGGGCAGGAAGCGCTTCTTCAGGTCCTCGCTGGCGTGGTGCAGGATCGGCTCGAAGCCGAAGATCCCGATGTGCACCGACGAGCAGCCGCCCATGCCGGCGCCGGACGCGGCGATCTCGCGCTCGACGATCGCGGCCTCGGTCACGCCGAGCCCGCCGCCGCCGTACTCCTCGGGGATGGTCAGGCCGAGCCAGCCGGCCTCGACCATGGCGTCGTAGAACTCCTGGGGGAACTCGTGCTTCTCGTCCCGCTCGGCCCAGTACTCGTCAGGGAACTCCTTGCACAGGGTTCGGACGGCGTGCCGGATGTCGGCATGCACCTGGTCCTCGGTGAAGTCCATGGGGAGGGTTGCCTCTCTCGTCAGGGTGGTGGGGAGCCGCGCGGCTCAGCGGAAGGCCGGGAGCACCTCGGTGCGGAAGAGCTCGAGCGTGGCAAGGACGTCCTCCTGCGGGAGGCCGTACCACTGGGCGCGCAGGATGATGTGCGTCAGCCCTGCCGCCTCGAGCTCCTTGAGCGCCGCGATGGCACCCGCCGGGTCGGTGAAGAGGTACGACGAGTCGGCGACCTCGGTGGCCTTCTCGGCCGTCTGCAGGTGCTTGTAGGCGTCGCCCTGCTGGGGCGCGTTGTACTTCGCGTACTGCGCGGTGAGCTCGCCGCGGGCGGCGAGGCCGCGGGCGCGGGCGCGCTCGGGGTCGTGGTCGAGCAGCAGCTCGCGGCGCACCACGAGCCGGTTGACCGGCTTGCCGAGGCGCTCGCGCTCGGTGCGGTAGTGGCCGAGGATGACCTGGAGCCGCTCGGGGTCGACGTGCGGCGGCACGATCCACGCGTCACCGAGGCGGGCGGCGCGCAGCGCACCGGCCTTGTGCGGGCCGGCGCCGATCCAGATCTCGGGACCGCCGGGCTGCACCGGGCGGAGGCTGATCTTCTCGCCGTCGATGGAGAAGTGCTCGCCCTGGTGGGTGACGGTCTCGCCGGCCCACAGTCCCCGGATGATCGAGATGCTCTCCTCGAAGCGGCCGACCCGCTGGTCCATGCCGACGCCGAACGAGGCGAACTCGTTCTCGCGGTAGCCCATGCCGAAGCCGGCCACCGCGCGGCCGCCGGTGATGTGGTCGAGCGTCGCGAAGTCCTCGGCGACGTCCACCGGGTGGCGCAGCGGGAGGATGAACATGTTGGTGCCGAGCGTCATGTCGCCGGCCTCGCTGGCCATGGCGGCGAGCGTCGGGACCGGCTGGAGGGTGGGCATGCCGCCGAGGTAGTGCTGCAGCATCCACACGGACTCGATGCCCGACTGCGAGGCAGCGCGCACCTGCTCGCGCATCAGCGCGATCCGGTCGGCCGGCACGACGTCCACCGGGAAGTCGTTCATGATGGCGAGTCCGAACTTCAGCGTCACGGTTCCCTCACTCGTTCGATGCTATTGATATTCATGATTATGGATCCTCGACCGGCGAAGGTCAAGGGGGTGCCTCACCCCTGGGTGAGGTAGCCACCGTCGACGCGGTAGCAGGAGCCGGTCACGAACGAGGCGGCGTCGGACAGCAGGAAGCCGACGACCTCGGCCACGTCCTCGGCGGTCCCCAGCCGGCCGAGCGGGTGCTTGCGGCCGAGCGCCGCGCGCTCGTCGGCGTCGCGCCAGGTGCGCAGCAGCGCGGTGTCGATGAACCCTGGGGCGACCGCGTTGACGCGGATCCCGCGGTCGGCGTACGCGAGGGCGGTGCTCTTCGTGAGCCCCTCGACGGCGTGCTTGGTCGCGGCGTACGCCGGGGCGTTCGGGCTCGCGGCGGTGCCCATCACCGAGGAGATGTTGACGATGCTGCCGCCGTCGGCCATCACCCGCACCTCCTCGCGCAAGCACAGGAACAGCCCGGTGAGGCCGATGTCGAGGACCCGCTGCCACTCGTCGATCGTGTAGTCGCCGACCGGCTTCGAGGGGCCACCGACCGCGACGAGGTTGACCGCGCCGACCAGCTCGCCGGCGGCGGTCGCGGCGCCGACGGCCTCGGCGACCTGGTCCGGCTCGCGCACGTCGCAGTCGACGACGACCGGTCGCGCACCCGCGGCCTCGACGTCGCGGAGCAGGTCGTCGCCGACCGTGCCGGGCAGGTCGGCGAGGACGACGGTGTCGGCACCCTGCGCGGCGAGCACGGACGTCGCCGCCCCGATGCCTCCGGCGGCGCCGAAGACGACCACGGCGCGGCTCATGGCCGCACCACGACCCGGCCGAGCACCTTCCCGGCGTCGAGCCGCTCGTAGGCGGCGTCCACGTCGTCCAAACCGACCTCCTCGGTCTCCACGGTCACCTGGCCGTCGGCGGCCAGGGCGAGCAGGTCGACCAGCTGCGGCCGGCCTCCCCAGAACGGCAGGTCCACCGTCGCACCGAAGGGCAGCGCGTGCATCCCCACCGGCAGGCGGCCCGCGCCGACCCCGACGATGGAGATCCGGCCGTCCACGGCGACCATCGCGGCCGCGGCGTCGAGCGTGGGCTGCGCCCCCACGAAGTCGAGCACGGTGTCCGCGCCACCGTCGAGCAGGTCGCGCACCTCGGTGGCGACGTCGGACGAGGACAGCACGGTGCGGGTGGCACCGCGCCGCTCGGCGAGCGCGAGCTTGTCGGCGTCCACGTCGATGGCGACCACCTCGCGGTAGCCGGAGGTGCGGGCCAGCTGCACGGCGACGTGGCCCAGGCCGCCGACGCCGATGACCACCGCGGCACCGCGCGCGGCCAGCGGCCGCTGTGCGGTGGCCCGGTCGATCGCGTTGAAGGCGGTCAGTCCGGCGTCGGTGAGGGCAGCGCCCTGCACCGGGTCGACCTTCGACGGCACCAGGTACGACGCCTCCACGGCGGCGTACTCCGCCAGCGCGCCGGGTCCGCCGAAGCCGGGCATCACGCCCCGCGGCGGGCGCGGGCAGCAGTTCTCGAAGCCGCTGGCGCAGGCGTGGCAGGTGCGGCACCCGCGCGGGCCGTAGCCGACGACCTGGTCGCCGACGGCGAGGCCGGTGACCCCGGCGCCGAGCTCGACGACCTCGCCGGCGAGCTCGTGGCCCATCACGATCGGCAGCGCGAACGGGTGCTGGTCGGGCGTGCGGGCGGCCAGCGTCAGGTCGGAGTGGCACAACCCGGCCGCCCGCACCCGGACCACCACCTCGCCGGGTGCGGGCGTCGGATCAGGGACCTCGGCGAGCCCACGGCCCGCCTCGGTCAGCAGGTAGGCCCTCACGCCGGGGTCGCGCTCCCCCGGACGAGTCGGGCGTGGGCGAGCCAGTCCCGGGCCTTGTCGGCGTGGGCGAGGTCGATGTGCTGCCCGCGGAAGCGGACGGCGCCCTGGCCCTCGGCGACCGCGCGGTCCATCGTCGCCACCAGCTCCTCGTGGTAGGCGACCTCCTCGTCGCTGGGCGTGAACACCTCGTGCACGACCGGGACGTGGCTGGGGTGGATCACGATCATGCCGCGGAAGCCCAGCTGCAGGCCGTAGTCGGCGAAGCTGCGCAGGCCGTCGAGGTCGGCGAGGTCCTCCCACAGGCCGGTGAGCGGGTGCAGCCCGTTCTGCCGGCAGGCGAGCAGGATCCGGCTGCGGAGGTAGAGCGTCTCGCTCCCCTCGCGCGACTGCCGGTAGCCCACCGCACGGGCGATGTCGGCGTGCTCGGAGGTCGGGCCGATCATCGCGCCGACGCGCTGGGAGGCGGCGGCGATCTCGAAGCAGTTGGTGATCGCGTCGACCATCTCGACCGGGACGATCATCTCCAGGCCCTCGGCGCCGTTGCGCGCCTCGAACCAGTCGATCATCGTCTCCCACCGCAGCACGTCGGTGGCGTCCTTGATCTTCGGCGCGAAGATGCCGTCGAGCTCGGGGCACACGACGGCTTCGAGGTCGGCGCCGGTCATCTTCGTGGCCAGCGCGTTCGGCCGCACGAAGAGGCCGACCTCCGGGCGCTCGGCCCGCAGCTTCGGCAGGGTCTCGCGCACCGTGGCCCGGGCCTCGGCCTTGCGGTCGTGCGGCACGGAGTCCTCGAGGTCGAGGACCACGCAGTCCGCCCCGGCAGCCAGGGCCTTGAACGCCCAGTCCGGCTTGTGGGCGGGGACGAACAGGATGCTCCGGTAGGGGTGCACGGCTCAGGCCTCCCGGTCGTGGGTGTCGGGGGTGACGCCGAGGGCGCGCAGCTTGGCCTTCTGCACGCGCTGCGACGGCGTCTTGGGCAGCTCGTCGACGAAGCGCAGGTAGCGCGGGACGGCGAACGACGGGATGCGCGAGTCGCAGTGCGCCCACAGCTCCTCGGCGGTCGGGGTCGGGTGGTCGCCACCGGTGATCACGTAGGCCATCACCTCGTCCTCGCCGGCCTCGCTCGACGCCGGGACCGCGATGACCGCGGTCTCGACGACGGCCGGGTGGGCCAGGATCGAGGTCTCGATCTCGTAGGAGCTGATGTTCTCCCCGCGGCGGCGCAGCGCGTCCTTGAAGCGGTCGACGAAGTAGAACCAGCCGTCCTCGTCGCGGCGCAGCGCGTCGCCGGTGTGGAACCACAGGTTGCGCCAGGCCTCGACGGTCTTGTCCGCCATGTTGAAGTAGCCCATCGAGCAGATGAAGGGCACCTTCGGGCGCACGACGAGCTCGCCGATCTCGCCGACCGCGACCTCCTCGTCGGTGACCGGGTCGACCAGGCGGACGTCGAACCACTCGTCGGCCGCGAGGCCGGCCGCACCGGCGGGGCGGTCCACGCCGTACGGCGAGATGATCGGCGCGGAGGTCTCGGTCAGGCCGAAGACCTCGACGAACGCCTCGATGCCGTAGCGCTCCTTCATCGGCTCGACCAGGGTGGCTGCGGTGGGGGCGGCGAACACGCAGCGCAGCGGGTTGTCGGCGTCGTCCTCGCGCCGGTCCTGCTTCCAGATGAAGTCCATCATCACGCCGATGAAGTTGGTGACCGTCACCCTGCTCTCGCGCAGCTGGTCGACCCAGCGGCTGGCGGAGAACTTGCTGCGGGTGACGAAGCGGGCGCCCGCGACCAGGGTCGGGTACGCCGCCATGAACTGCGCGTTGCCGTGGAAGAGCGGCGTCACCGACATCCACGCGTCGTCGGGGGTGAGCCGGACGAGCGAGACGCACTCGTCGGCGAAGAAGTACATCTGCGCGTGCGGCATCGCCACGCCCTTGCTCGGGCCGGTGGTGCCGGAGGTGAACAGCACGGAGGCGAGGTCCTGCGGGCGCACCTCCGGCAGCTCGATGGTGCCGTCGACGACCTCGGGCGCGGTGGCCTGCTCGTCGAGCTCCTCGAACGGCGCGGCGTCCCAGCCGGCGTCGCGGAGGGTCGCCAGCGCCTCGTCGCGGGAGCCGGTGTCGATGACCCAGAACTTGCGGATCGACTTGGCCGCCTCGGCGATGGCCACGAAGCGCGCGGCGTACACGTCGTCGACGACCGCCAGGGTGGCCTCGACGGTGCTCACCTGGTGGGCGAGGAAGTCGTGCTCGTAGGCCGTGTTGATCGGCACCTCGACGAGGCCGGCGACGGCCGTGCCCAGCCAGGTGCGGACGAACTTCGACGAGTTCTGCGCGACGAGGACGACCCGGTCACCCTGCTCGGCGCCGGCGTGCAGGAAGCTGCGGCCGACCCGCTCGGCGGCGGCGAGGATCTCGGCGTAGGTCCAGGTGGCCGACTCCTCGGGGCAGTCCAGCCACACGGAGTCGGGGCGCTCCGCGGCGTGGTGGCGCAGCACCGTCGGCAGCGCCCACTGGCTGCGGTCCTCGAAGGTGGGCGTGAGGTCTCGGTAGTAGCGGAAGGTCACGACAGGTCCTCAGTTCTGGGGGTTCTCGGCGGGGTCGGTGCCACGCGCGGTGGCGGCGGCGCGCGCACGGCGGGCGCTGCGGAAGTCGGGCTTGCGCTTCTCCAGGAAGGCGTTGGCGCCCTCGAGCATGTCCTCGCTGCCGATGGCCTGGATGAGCATCCCGAGGCCGGCGGACATGTTGTCGCGGGACTGGTGCCACCACTGGTTGGAGCTGATCTTGGCGATCTCGAGGTAGCGCGGGCTGAGGCGGTCGATCTCGGCGAGCCAGCGCTCGACGGCCTCCTCGAGGCCGTCGTCGGCGACGACCTCGTTGACCAGGCCCATCGCGAGGGCCTGGTCGGAGCTGTAGCGACGGCAGAGCATGGCCATCTCCTTGGCCCGCTTCTCGCCGATCTGGACCGACATCAGGTTGGTCGCACCCAGGACCGGGGCCGAGCCGACGCGCGGCCCGGTCTGGCCGAAGGTGGAGCGCTGCGTCGCGATGGCGAAGTCGCAGGCGACGACCAGCTCGTTGCCGCCACCGGCCGCGGCACCGTCGACGGCGGCGATCACCGGTCGCGGGCAGGCGCGGATCGCGTCGACCAGGCGCAGCGACGTGGTGAACAGCGCGCGCAGCTGCTCGGGGTCCGGCTCACCCAGCTGGTTGAGCGCACCACCGGCACAGAAGGCCCCGCCGGCGCCGGTGAGGACCACGGCATCGGCGGATGCGGCATCCTCGAAGGCGGCGATCATCGTCTGCGCCATCTCCAGGTCGTAGGCGTTGAGCCGCTCGGGGCGGTTGATGGTGATCCAGCGGGCGGTGCCCCTGGTCTCCACCTCGATCGTGGCCATGGTGTCCTCCCGTTCGTCCGACCCGCGGCACGCTAATCCATAGTTTTGATGATCAGCAATATACGGTAATGTCCGTCACACCGGCAACCACGGAGCAGCCGTTGGAACCGCCGGCAGGGACGAGCAGGAGGAGCGATCGTGGGCAGGTCCGTGGTCAGGGGAGCCGTGCTCCCCGCGTTCAACGCATCGGTGGAGCTGGGCGAGGTCGAGGTCGACGCGCCCGGGCCGTCCGAGGTGCGCGTCCGTACGGCGGCGACGGGGATCTGCCACTCCGACGCCCACGCCCAGACGGGCGGGATCCCCGGCATCGAGGTGCCGATGGTGCTCGGCCACGAGGCGGCCGGTGTCGTCATCGAGGTCGGCAGCGCCGTCACCACGGTGAAGCCGGGCGACCACGTCGTCATCGGCCCCGCGCAGTCGTGCGGCACCTGCGCCTGGTGCAGCCAGGGCCTGCCGCAGCACTGCAGCAACCTCGGTCGCGTGCGTGCGGCGGGTGAGCCGCCGCGGCTGACCGTGAACGGCCAGCCCGCCACCCAGTTCGTCGGCGTCGGCAGCTTCGCCGAGGAGATGGTCGTGCACGTCAACAGCGTCGCCGTCGTCCCCGAGAAGATGCCGCTCGACAAGGCCGCCCTGCTCGGGTGCGCCGTCATCACCGGCCTCGGCGCGGTCCGCCACTCGGCCGCCGTCCGCTTCGGCGACACCGTCGCCGTCGTCGGCTGCGGCGGCGTCGGCCTGAGCGCCGTCCAGGGCGCGGTCCTCGCCGGCGCGTCGCGGATCATCGCGGTCGACCGGATGCCCGAGAAGCTCGAGGTCGCCCGCCAGCTCGGCGCGACCGACACCATCGACGCCGGCGCCACCGACCCGGTCGCTGCGGTCAAGGAGCTGACCGGCGGCGTCGACCACGCCATCGAGGCCGTCGGCATCCCCGCCACGATCGCCCAGGCCTTCGCGATGCTGCGCACCCGCGGCACCGCCACGGTGGTCGGCCTCGCCCGCCCGGGGGACACGGTCAGCCTGCCGACGATGGACCTGCTCGCGGAGAAGCGGCTGCAGGGCTCGCGCCTGGGTGGCACCCGTGCCCGGGTGGACATCCCGCTCTACGCCGAGATGTACCTCAACGGTCGCCTCGACCTCGACGTCCTCCAGGGCGCGACGGTCGACCTCGCGGGCCTGCCCGCCGCCCTCGACGGGCTGGACCACTCGCCCGCCGCGCGCACCGTGGTCGTCTACTGACCACCCGCCCGCGACCCCGCGGGCACCCCAGCTCCGGCCGGGCGCCATCCTTTCCGACGGTGCCGTTGGCGCCCGGCCGGCAACTACCTTCGCCCTGCTCCCCAACCGTCCTCGGCCTGCCGGGTGCACCTTCGTGCCACAGTGAGGGCCGTGAGATCAGCGGCGGACCTGGCGGCGGCCATCGGCGAGACGTACGTCGAGGTCGTGGTCGTCGGTGAGGACCGCCCGGTGGTCGCGGTCGACATCGCGGACGCCGAGGACGTCGTACCGGCCGGCGCAGGTGACCTCGCCCTGGCCGTCGGCTTCGCGACGCCGGAGGACGTCGTCGCGCTGCTCCACCAGTCGCCGCGAGTCTCCGGCCTGGTCGTGCGCTCGTCGTGGTCGGGCTCACCGGCGCTGCAGACGACCTGCCGGGACCTCGGCACCACCCTGCTGGCGCTGGCCGAGGGCGTCACGTGGTCCGCAGCCGCCAACGCCTTCGCCGACCGCATCGAGGCACTCGCCGGCGACCCCGACGGCACGCCCGGGGCGCACGCGCAGGGCGACCTGTTCGACCTCGCCGACCTCGCTGCGGGCATCCTTCGCGCGCCGGTGACGATCGAGGACGCGGCGTCGCGGGTCGTCGCGTACTCGACCGGGCAGGGCGACGTCGACGCCGCCCGGACGGCGTCGATCTTCGGCCGCCGCGTCCCGCGGCACGTCCGCGACCGGCTGCGCTCGCTCGGCGTCTTCAAGCGCCTGGCCCAGAGCAGCGAGCCGTTCTTCGTGCCCGCCATCGACGAGGACTTCCGCGGCCGCTTCGTCGTGTCGGTGCGCGCCGGCGGCGAGTGGCTCGGATCGGTGTGGGCGCTGGCCGACGAGCCCCGGGAGGCGGACCGCGAGCTGCGCGCCGTCGTCGAGCTCGTCGCCCTGCACCTGCTGCGGATGCGCTCGCGCGGCGAGCTGGCACAGCAGCTGCAGCTCGACCGCGTCCGCGCAGCGCTGCAGGGCATCCGCCAGGCCGGAGGCACACCCGACGTGGCCCTGCCCGCGCGGGTGGTCGTGCTCCGCGGCCCCGAGCACGACCTCGGCGCGGCGAGCCGCCGCGACGTCTGGGTGGCGCTGGTCCGCCGCCACGGCTGGCGCACGCCCGCGGTCGCCGACCTCGACGGCCGGGTCTACGCGGTCGTCGCCGACGAGGCGACAGGTCCCGGGTCGTGGCCCTGGCTCACCGGGCTCGTCGAGGCGGAGGCGCAGCGCCACCCCGACGTCGCGGCGCGTGCCGGCTCCGCGGTCACGACGACCGACGACCTCGTCCGCTCCCGCACGGCGGCCGACGAGGTCGACGCGCTGGCCGACCCCGCACCGGCACTGGCCGTCGAGGACCGCTGGGCCGGCGTGGTCCTGGCCCGCGCCGTCCGCGGCCTCGAGGGCTGCGCGCCGGTCTCTCCCCTGCCCGCCCTGCTCGCCGATGCCGCCGAGCCCGACGTCGTCGCCGCCACCCTCGCCGCCGTCCTCGACCACTGGGGCGACGTCCGCGCCGCCGCAGCCGCGCTCAACGTGCACCCCAACACCGTCCGCTACCGGATGGCCCGCCTGCCCGAGGGGCTGCAGGAGGACCTCACCGTCCCCCAGCGCCGCTCCGCGCTGCGCCTGGAGCTGATGCTGCTCACCGCCGCCGCTGGTTGAGGTGCGAG